>NZ_JBSPZA010000015.1:0-78309 GCF_053851535.1 Desulfoplanes sp. PS50
GCACGTCCGTGCCCGTCCGTGTCCTCTCCCTCTCTCTCCCCCATTGACAATCCACCCCCACCCAAAGTAGCAATTTTTCCACTTGTTCTCAGGGCGGGGTGCAATTCCCCACCGGCGGTATCCCGGTTCTCCGGGAAGCCCGCGAGCGCTTCCTGACGGCAGGAAGGTCAGCAGACCCGGTGAGAAGCCGGGGCCGACGGTGACAGTCCGGATGAAAGAGGATGTGACAGCTTCAAAACACCACGATTTTATTCGCGGCGTTTCCTTTCCGATGCCCTCTACGGGCTCCTGTCTTTTCTATCGCCCTGATTCTGGTACCCTTCATCATATTCAAGGAGAACTACCATGAATCAGTCCCTTCTCGACCACTTTGGCTCCCCGATCCAGCGTGTACAAACGGCCCTCGAGGCATTGCGCTCTGCCAAGGGCGTTCTCGTCACGGACGATGCAGACCGGGAAAACGAGGGTGACCTCATCTTTGCGGCCCAGAGCCTGACCCCGCCTCAGATGGCAATGCTCATCCGGGAGTGCAGCGGGATCGTCTGCCTGTGCATGCCCGAAGAAAAAATCCAGCGCCTGAACCTGCCCATGATGGTCGACAAGAACGAAAGCTCCTACAACACAGCATTCACCGTATCCATCGAGGCGGCCAAAGGGGTAACCACCGGCGTCTCTGCTGCGGACCGGATCACCACCATCCAGGCAGCCATTGCCGAGGACGCCACCCGGGAATCCATTCACACCCCGGGTCATGTCTTTCCTCTCAAGGCCTGTCCCGGAGGGGTGCTGGAACGTCGGGGCCATACCGAGGCCACCGTGGACCTGATGCGCCTGGCAGGACTCAAACCCTACGGCGTACTCTGCGAGGTGACCAACCCCGACGGCACCATGGCCCGACTCCCGGAAATCATGGCCATCGGACAAAAACACGGCCTTCCCGTGCTCACAGTGGAAGACATCGTCATGTACCGCCAGAAGATGCAGGAAGGGGCGGCATAAAAATAAAAAAAGTGCACAGTACTCAGTACGCAGTGCACAAAAGTGCGCAGTACACAGTAGGCAGTGCGCAGGAAAGATCTTGTATTCGCGAGGATAGTTTGCACAAAAAAGGACGGTTCATAACGAACCGTCCTTTTTTGTGCAACGCTATCGAGGTTGCGTGCTGTTATTGTATCGATTGTACGAAGTCGAGGACAACGCTGGATTTGTCACGGAAACTGTGCCCTGCGTACTGCGCACTGTGCACTGCGCACTTTTGCGCATTGCGTACTTTTTCCTATTTCCCGAACCCAAAGACCTTTTGCAGAAGTTTAGATCCCTGGCCCATGGGGTCCTTGCGCAAAGCGGCCTCGTTCTCGGCCATGACAACAAACAGACCGTCCAGGGCCTTCTCGGTGACATAGGCATCGATGTCACCCATGGAAGTCCCGCCCAGGCCGACCATGCCCTTGGCCTTGTCCTGCATGGCCTTGAGATATTTGGTCACGTTGACGCTGTCCGTGGCCTCCTTGACCAGGGGGGTGAATTCAGTGGTCAGATCCTTTGCCGTGTGCTTCTTGAAATACTGGGTCGCTGCATCGTCCTTGCCGTTTAAGATCTTTCGGGCATCCTCCAGACTCATCCCCTTGACCGCATCAAGAAAGATAGGCTGTGCCTTGGGCACGGCCTTTTCCGCAGCCCGGTTCATGCTGGTCACGAAATCATTGACCAGCTTTTCCTGCCCCGCCTTTTCAAGTCCCTTGGTCACCATGGACAAGTGGTTGGGCACGGGAATGAACACATCAGGATTCTTGAGAAACCCGTTTTCCCTGCCCAGGGTGTCCACGGACTTCCTGGCCGCCGAGGCCAGGGCCTCCTTGAGCCCCTGGACGACCTCCGTGTCCGAGGCAGCGCCTCCCCGCTGCTCGCCGGATTCCGAGGAGCCGGTCAAAGACTCGGCAACCCCGCCGACCACATCGCTCCACCCCGCCTGGCAGGACAATGCCCATCCACACATCAAAAGGACTCCCAGGGCTGTCATCATTCGTCTGTTCATTATTCCTCCTGTCAACTGACTGTTGGTTCCGGGTCAAGACAAATGTATTCTTGTCCAGCCGGCTGAAATACCATGACTGGCTTGCCCGTTTTGGACGGATCGACCGTCTGACCGAGCCAGGCGCGAATCATTGAGCCGGCAGCGGATATATCACGACACGAACATAACCAAGATTTTTTTTTCACAACCCTTGCAAACACTCACAGACGGCGTAGGTACTCATCGCTTCTGGGGATTCAATATCCCAGGATCATTCTCGAAACCATCAGCACTCGGAGGGAACATGCTCTTTGTAAGCGCCATTACTCAAGCCATGGAACGTCATTACAACCATCTCGCAACCTATGGTTGCAACACCTGCAGCGCCGGAACCTGGACCATCAATAATGCCCGCCATGCCTGTCACCGTACCCATGGACCTATTCTCCATTCCGCCCTCGAATTCCTCCGCCATCTCCCTCTTGGAAGCAGAAAGTAGGGAGCTTTTTCAGATCAATCCCCAAGAGCACGCTTCCTCTTCAGCCATCGGAACTCCGAGACGGGCATATCGTTTGGGCCCGCCCCGGGTCTTTCGGTGCTCATGGTTGTCATAACCTCACCAATCCCTCGGCAATCTCTTCCAATCCGGCCCGATCGACAATCTCGATCCAGGCTCCGTTCCCGCTGACCAACCCCTGATTCTCCATTTTTTTGAGGGTCCGGGAAAGGGTCTCGGGAATGGTCCCCAGGTATTTGGACAGCTCCGTCTTGGACAGATCCAGTTCAAAGGCATCGGCCCGGCTGGCGGCAGCCAAAAGGAGGAAGTGACTCGCCAACCGGGCGGGCACCTCCTTGAGGCTCAATTCCTCGACCTTGTTCACAAAGGCCCTCAGCCGCTTCGAAAGAAGGGCCAGCATCTGCAAGGCCAGATCCGGTTCCCGGGCCAGAAGTTTACGGAACGCGTCCCTGGGAAAAAACAACAATTCCGAAGACTCCAGGGTCACGGCCGAGGCCGGGAAGTTGTCGCCGGCGAACACGGCCACCTCGCCAAAGGCCTCCCCGAATCCAAAAACATGCAGGATCTGCTCCTTACCGGAAAAAGAGGTCCTGAAAATCTTGACCCGGCCCGACTGGACCAGATAAAATCCCTTGCCTTCATCCCCGGCCCAGAAGATCGTTCGGCCCTTGTCCAAACGCATTGTTTTTGCAATCATGGCCAGGGTGGCAAGATACGCTCTGTCCAGCCCCTCGAAGAGATCCACTCGCTTTAAGATATCCACAATCTTTTCAGTCTGCATCACACTCTTTCACCGCATGGATTGACCCAGGTCAAGGGAAAAATAGGCAAAAGGTGTTCTCATCCAAGTAGCTGAAATATCATGGCCGGCTCACACCGTCACATTCACTTCTTGCACCCAAGATTCCATCATGCTGACCACCATCTTGACCTCATTGAGCATCCTGCTGCTCGGTGCCCATGCCCTTCGATTCGGGGAAATGGGAATGGCCCTCGCCCTACTGGTTTGTGCAGCCCTTGTCTGGACCAGAAGGACCTGGGTCCGGCTGGCATGCATTCCGCTTCTGGCCGGAGGGGTTGTCATCTGGGCACAGACCCTGACCACTCTGCTGCGTTTTCGCATGGCCGCAGATCTCCCCTGGATCCGCCTGGCCGTGATCCTCTCCGTGGTCATGGGTGCAGCCGTGTATTGCATGGCTGCGCTGGCCACAGGTCCGGGGCAGCGCTTCTTTGTTCGAAACACAACGCATGATCCGACCCGGGCAACAGTTTTCGTACTTACCGGTGCCCTCCTCCTTGCCCTTCGGGAACAAACGCCCATTGTCCTGCTCCTTGCGGATCGGTTCTTCCCGGGACTCGGCCCCCTGGAAATTCTCGGGCTTGCCCTCTATGCGGTCTGGGTAGCCGGGCGTCTGCTCGATCCAAAGACCCAGGCCCCAACCCGACGATTCGTCTGGCTCCTTTTTTCCCTGGTCTTTTTCTCCCAGCTCTTCCTGGGTCTTGCCGGTATCGAACAATTCCTGATGACCGGCAAACTCCACATTCCGGTTCCAGCCCTCATCCTGGCAGGGCCGCTGTTTCGCGGGGAGGGTTTTTTCATGCCCATCCTGTTCGGCTCCACCCTGCTTCTGGTCGGTCCGGCCTGGTGCAGCCACCTCTGTTACATCGGCGCCTGGGACAATGTCATGACCCTCAAAAACCAACCACACTCCCTGCCGGGCTGGACCCGTACGCTGCGCTGGGCCATCCTTGTCCTGGTCGTCCTGACCGCTCTCGGGCTCCGCATCCTCGGTGTGCCCACGGCCTACGCCGTCATTCTGGCGGTCAGCTTCGGACTGGTCGGAGTCGGTGTCATGGTCTGTATCTCCAGAAAAAAGGGAACCATGGTCCATTGCACCACATTCTGTCCCATCGGCCTGGTCGGCAATTATCTGGGCAAACTCGCGCCCTGGCGAATTCGCATTACCGATTCCTGCACCCGGTGCAAGGCATGTCTTCCCGCCTGCCGGTACAATGCCCTGGATCTGCAGGCCCTCGAACAGGGAAGGCCGCATATCACCTGTACCCTGTGCGGGGACTGCATCAGCGCGTGCACACACGGAGCACTCACATTTTCCGCTCCCCTGCTGACCCCGACACGAGCCCGGACGCTCTTCATCATCCTGGTCACCATGCTTCACACCGTCTTTCTCGGGATCGCCCGGATATAAATCGGAAATTTCCCGAATCTGGTATTCGTATTCCAGGGAGGCGACAAAAACGTCCGCCCCAAACAGTTTTGCCAAACCACTTTACAGAAACGAACAACCAAGGAACATCAAAGGAACAATCTTCTTCTCGAAACGAACAGCAACGGCCGGATTAGGAACACAGCAACGAACAGACAAGGAACAATCGACATGCCCTCCAACCCCCGTCAGGTCTCTCTTGCCGAAATTACGAACAGTATTGATCACACATTGTTGAAAACACAGGCCTCTGAAGACGATATTCTGCATCTTTGCGAACAAGCCAAGCAATACCGGTTTGTTACCCTGTGCATAAACCCCTGCTACGTGGCTCTGGCCCGCGAGGCCTTAGGGGATTCTCCGATCCGGGTGGCCTCGGTGGTCGGGTTCCCCCTGGGGGCCAGCCATCCTCTGGTCAAGGCCGCTGAAGCGGTACAGGCCCTCAAGGACGGGGCCCGGGAAATCGACATGGTTATGCACGTCGGAGCCCTGAAAAGTCACCGGTATGAAACAGTAGAAGATGATATCAGGACCATTGCACGCATCTGCAAGCATCAGGGGGCTCTGCTCAAGGTGATCATCGAGACCGGCGTACTCACCGAGGATGAAAAACGGATTGCCTGTGAACTCTGTGTGACCGGGGGTGCGCAGATGGTCAAAACGTCCACCGGGTTTGGCCCGTCCGGTGCGACCATCGAGGATGTCCGCTTGCTCCACGAGCTGGTTGCCCCCTCTGGTCTTGGGGTCAAGGCATCCGGAGGGATCAAGACATGGGATGACGCCCAGGCCATGCTCCGGGCCGGCGCCGTGCGTCTCGGAACGAGCAGCGGGGTACCCATTGTCCGCCAATTCCACACCACGTAGGGGCACGGCGCGCCGTGCCCCTACCCCCCGGTCAAATAACCTTACCCGTGTGCGCATCCGTCCATCCGTAGAGACCAGGCATCCCCTGTCTCCACCACACCGACACCTCCAGTCCTCAAAAACGAGTTGTCACGTTCTTTGATTTTCCCCTGCGCACTGCGCACTGCGTACTGCGCACTTTTTTCCCGCCTCCCTTCTCCCGCCTCCGATCTCCCTTATGCATCCACCACCGCCCTTTGACCTATATCAAGGTGCTTGTACGCGGGACTACCTATATGACAGCCATCAACCCCGTACATCACACCCCCGATTCCAAGGGAGCACCCCATGAAACAAGTCAGAAAAATAATCCAGATCGACGAAGCATTATGCGACGGCTGCGGGCAATGTGTGCCCAGCTGCGCAGAAGGTTCCATCCAGATAATAAACGGCAAAGCCAAAGTCATCGCGGATAATCTCTGCGACGGTCTGGGTGCCTGTCTGGGGCATTGCCCCAAAGGGGCGCTGCGGATCATTGAACGGGAGGCTGACGAATTCGACCCCGAGGCCGTGGAGCGATTTCTGGCAGAAAAGGCTGCCAGGGAGCGCACCAAAACCCCCTCCATGTGCCCGTCGGCCAAACTGCAGAGCCTGCAGCCCGGACCTGCGGCGCATCGCAAGAGCGGCACCAAGAGTTCATCCCTGTCCCACTGGCCCGTGCAGATCAGATTGATTCCACCATCTGCCCCCTTTCTCAAAAATGCCGATCTGCTGGTGACCGCTGACTGCGCAGCTGTCTCCAGTCCTGATTTTCATGTTGACTATCTGCAGGAGAAAGTGGTCATGATGGGTTGTCCCAAATTCGATGATACAGCAGTGTATCTGGAGAAATTCACGGACATTTTTCAGAACAATCCCCCCCGGTCCATAACCATCCTGCGCATGGAGGTCCCGTGTTGCGGCGGCTTGCCGGGCATCATCCAGGCCGCCCTGGACAAAGCAAAAACCAGTATACCCGCCAGGATCGTCACCCTGTCCACCTCCGGAGAAGAGGTACAACCCCTGCAATAAAAAAGACCGACAAAAGTGATGATTACAGTCTGTCATCCGTGTACCACCAACCCTTCAATCGTCATAAGGAGTGCCTGTGAAAACGATCAATCTCTTCGACGAAGGAAGCTTCAACGATATCGCCTTCAAGACCCTGCTGGTCCATGATTCTGAAAACTTCAAGATTCTCAATTTCAACTTCAAGGCGGGTCAGAAACTTCCTGTCCATTCCCATGAGATCGATGGCGAGGTCAGCATCGCAGTCATCGAGGGAACCGGTGAGTTTCTGGCCGCTGACGATCAGAGCATCCCGGCGAAGCCGGGCGACGTGCTGATCTGTGAGATCAGAGCGCCCCACGGAATCAGGGCGACTACCGACATGCGTGTCCTGGTAACCATCGCCCCGCCCATCTGATCCGATGGTCTGGATCACCTGACGCACACAACCGCAACGGGCCGCTTTCATCTGAAAGCGGCCCGTTGCGGTTGTGTGTGCAGAACAACGTTCTTCACTGACAAGAAAACATGGATGCAATGGTTCTTAGCGACTTTTCCCGGATTGCAACACCTGTCTCTGCAGATCCAGGGCCCCTTGATGCCGGGGATCCCGGGCAAGAACCTTTCGGACATATTTTTCCGCCTCCACGGGCCTGTTGGCATGGAAACAGATCCGGGCGATAGTTAACGGGACACTGATGTTCGCCTCGAGAATTTCCGGGTTCTTGCCCACGGCCTTTTGGGCATATTCAAGGGCCTTGAAATACCGCTTTCCCTGCAGATAGGCCATGGCCAGGTTGTAGAACAACCCGTCATTGTCGGGATCAATCTCCAGGGCATTGGAGTAATAGCTGATAGCCTCTTCCCACCGACCCTCTTTGCGAAGATGCCGCCCGATCTCGTTAAACATCCACATATCCTGCATGGAAAAGTCTCCTGATTTCATTTCCATGGCCTCGCTCATGTAACCAAGTCCCTGCTCGGGGTCGACCCCCATGACCTTTTTTCCCACTTCCATGAGTGAGGCCACGACCTGATCTCTGGCATGTTTACGAACCACGTTAACGGCCGCATCATAGTAATTTCGAGCTGTCATGGCATCGCCCATATCAACATAGGCATCGCCAATATCAATTTTGCGCTTGTGATTAAGGGGGGAAAGCGTATCCATTTTTTCAAGGATTTCCAGACGCTTTTCCTTGTCACTGGTCTCTTCGTAAAGAGCGGCCAAGCGCTCCAACGGCTCGAGATACATCCTGGCCTTGCTCGAGGCCCGTTTGTAACTCGTTTCGGCCAGGTCAAACTTTTCAATCTTTTGGTAGATGTCCCCCATGAGGATATTGCCGATGGAACTGTCCGGATTGACCTTGAAAATTTCGTCAATAACACCCTTGGCGCGGGCAAAATCCCCCTCAGCAATACGTTCCTTGGCCTTGTCGACAAGCGTCCGGAGATTGTTGGGTTTGATGGTATAGGCGATCTTTTCAATGACCGAATTCATGGAGACCGGCTTGATGATCACATTGTCCGCGCCCATTTCGTGAAAGAGAAACAGAACATCACGGTTCAGTTCCGAGCTCAGGCAGATGATACTCACCCGGTCTCCCACGGCATCCTTGATCTGGCGAAAATGGGAGGTATTGCTCACCCCGTTGCTGAACGCCTCCACAAGGAGGATCAACCGCTTGTGCTGCTTGAGCAGGTCATGCATTTGGCTCACGTATTCCACAGAACGCATCTCGCAGCGCAGACAATCCTGCGTGATGCCCAGGGCCTTAACAAGCCCTTTGAAGGTACGCACAAACGTCAGATCGTCGCTGACAATAAAAAATCCGCCATGACTGGAAGCAAAATTGCGGACTATCTGATCGAAAAGTTCTCGTTTAGCCAAGTACTGCTCCTTATGGTCGAAACAAACGATATGCCATGATTAAGTGATCATTTTTTACCATCAGAACAAAACCGCCCGCCCTGTTTCGCACTCTCCATTGAATTCACGTTCCGTTGCGAAAGAAAACAATTCGTTGTTGCGCAAAGGCAAGAAAAACACCAGGACAAAAAGAGCGAAAAACAGGTCATTTTCACCCAAAAAGCATGGTCAGGGGCACCACGATAACCAGTGCCGGAAGCATGCTCGAGATACGGATCTGTTTGATCTCCAGAATGTTGACTCCGATCCCCAGGATGAGCACTCCACCTGTTGCGGTCAGCTGGGCAATGATCTCCGGGGAGAAGACGGACTGAAAGGAGGCCGCAAAAAGTGTCAGCGCGCCTTGGTAAATGAGGACAGGTACAGCGGAAAAAAGCACTCCGACACCATAGGTGGTTGCCAGAACCACGGAGGTAAAACCGTCAAGAACCGACTTGGTGAAGAGGATGGCATGGTCCCCTCTGATCCCTTCGTCAAAAGATCCGACAATGGCCATGGCTCCGATACAGAAAATCAGGGAGGATGAAATAAGACCATCTGTGAACAACGGATTGGAAGAACGGATCATTCCCTTGAGACGAAGCGCGAGCTTCTCGAACAATTCCTCCAAATGGAGAATTTCTCCGAGAATACCCCCCAATAGCACCGAGACGATGACAACGAGAGGATTCTTCATGGCAAAGGCCATCTGCATACCGATGACCAGTACACACAGCCCCACTCCCTGAAAGGAAACCGTACGGATGCGCTCTGGGAAACGACCGCGGAGAAGCAGTCCAAGCACACTTCCACAAACAATGGCCAGGGCATTGACCAAAGTACCAACAGGTACGACCACAACGACCTCCCATGGATGGACTACAGAATGTAAGGGCCCGTCTGGTGTGAGGATGCATACTCAGGATCCAGGCAGCATCACAACCCCGCAATAGCCTCTATTCGGCTCTGGTAGGCGAGAACCCCCAGCACCATACCATCGGCGAGCCGGTCCAGATAGGCGGTGGATCGCAATCTCTTGGCTTCGGTGTAGTTGGTGATATATCCCAGTTCAACGAGAACTGCGGGCATTTTGGAGCCCATAAGCACATAAAAGGGAGCTCCTTTGACCCCGTGGTCATTGACTTTGTACTTGGTCCGAATCTTATGCAGGGACCGGTTTTGGATATCATTGGCCAGGTCCTTGGATTCGGTGATCTTGGAATTGAGCATCAGGTCGGTGAGAATGACCTGAAGATCGCTGATTTTTTTCACGGAAACGGCATTTTCCCGCGCTGCCACACGGACCGCGTCCCGTGACTTGGCCAGGTTAAGATAATACAATTCCAGTCCGTGAGCGCGCTTATCCTGACAGGCATTGCAATGAATGGAAATGAACAGGTCGGCATCTTTGGCATTGGCCATGGCCGTTCGTTCCTCAAGAGGCACAAAGACATCCGTGGTTCGTGTATAAAAAACCTTGAATCCTTTTTGTTCCAGTTTTTTTCCAATGATCTTGGACATCTTCAAATTGATGTCTTTTTCCAGAATCTTGTTGGCCACAGCACCGGGATCCTTCCCCCCATGCCCGGGATCGATCATGATCGTCTGGATCTTCAGCCCCAATTGCTCGACCAGACTATTGGCCACGTCCTTATCTCGGGCGACACTGCCTACAGCGGCATTGGCCGTGGAAGCAGCACGCTTTTTCGTATTGGGCTGCTTCGCTGCCGTTGAAGGCTCGTTTTTTTTGCCCCCATAGACATCGACAACCACACGAAACGGATCGGAAAGGGAAAATACCCTGAAATCTTCAATGGCATCGATATCCAGGACAACACGGACATCTTCGCTGGAATGTTTGGCGGTTCGGATGGTATGCAGTATACCATCGGCTATGCGTTCCTCTCCCGGGACCCCCGTGTCCAGGGTCGTTTTTTTCAGATCGATGAAAAGGCGGTGCGGGGTTTGCAGCTTTGGATCGGGATTGAGCAGATGATTCTCGAACCCAACCTCTTTCTCCAGGTCCAGAACGACCCGGGTATAATCCTTGCTGGACCAGTGACGAATCTGGACCAGCTGCGGATAATCCTTTGCGGAAACCGTGGGAACCGGCGCCGGAACAGGTGCTTGGGGAGCTGACTGTTTCGAGGCGGGCGGCGATGTGGAGGGCGGATCTGAAGCGGAAGCCGCCTTCTTGCGATTGTCATGATCGAGCTTGTCGAGTAATTCCTGTGCCTTGGGAGCCATATCCCCTTTGGGATACTTGTGAACCACCGAAAGCAGGGAGAGGTACCCGTGATCCCTGTCTCTGAGCTGGTTCAATTCGACCTGTGCCTGCCGAAACAGGGCGTCGTCTGCCCAGGAATGAGTGGGAAAACGGAGAACCACGCGTCTGTAGTAGTCCACAGCCTGGAGGGCGTCGGATTCCAGCATGGAGATCTTGGACATCTCGTCGTAGACCCTGCCAAGATAGTACAAAGATTTTGGAGCGTATGAGCCTTGAGGATTCCGGGTGTAGGCACGTTGAAAACGGTCCTTGACCGCATACCAATTGGAACGATACTTGGCCTTGCGGGGATTTTCGACCAAATCAAAAAATCCACGCCACCCTTTTTTGAATTCCTGGGAAGGAGAGGCACACGAGGCGGGCGAGGCCCCCGTGAACAGGATCAGGAGGCAGAATGCCAGCATGCAGAACACAAAGCGTGTGGATGGTAACATAGGCCTTACGTAGAGAGATGTCCGGATCCTGTCAAAGGGTAAGGGCTTCTTGTCAGACAAGAACACCCGCCCCGATCTATATTTTTTTTGAAACCACACAAAGGTGGAGCCATGAAACCACACACTTCGCTGTTGTCCATGCTTTTCGTGCTCACGACTTGCCTGGTTTTTGGTCCGGGATGCGGGAAAAAAACCGTGTACCAGGGGACGTCCCCACAGACCAAGGTGAAGGTGCCATCTCGCCCTCAGGCCAAAAAAACACAAAAGACATACACGGTGTTGGGACAGACATATACTCCGGTCCAATCCGCAGCCAACTACACTGAAACGGGTATTGCCTCCTGGTACGGAAAAAAATTTCACGGTCGTTTGACCGCAAGCGGTGAAGTGTACAACATGTACCAACAAACCGCTGCGCACCGGCTCCTTCCCATGCAGACCCGGCTGAAGGTCACCAATCTGGACAATGGCAGAACAACCCGTGTGCGAGTCAACGACAGAGGTCCTTTCGTAAAAAACAGAATCCTTGACCTATCCTATCAGGCGGCCAAGGATCTGGAAATTGTGGGACCGGGAACCGCTCACGTCCGCATAGAAGCCGAAAAAACTCCTGCAGACGGCTTTACAGGACCCTTTTATATACAGGTCGGTTCGTTCACGATTAAAGACAATGCATTGAATCTGCGCAACAAAATGCAAGGAGAAGGGTATGCGCAGAGCCGGATCCACCCCATCAGCCTGGATGGAAAAACATTCTGGCAGGTCCATGCAGGCATCTTTGCGACCTTGACCGATGCCGAGCAGGCTCTGCAGCGCTTATCAGCCCGGACGCCCTCGAGCTTTATTCTTGCGGATTGAGTTCAGCCCGGAATTTTCTTGAGATACGAAACACGACCACCTTGCGAGGGGGCAGAATAATGCTCTCTCCGGTCTGGGGATTTCTTCCCTTGCGTGCATTTTTCTCATAGGCCTCAAACTTGCCGAAGCCACTGCTCAAGAGCGCATAGTCCTTCTTGATGGCCTGCTTCATGATGGAGAGCAGACTTTCCACCTGATTTTTCACCTCAGCCCTGTTTCTGTTTGTCTTTTCGTAGATAGCGTTGACAATGTCGGCTTTGGTCAATGTCCTCGAACTCATCGCGTTTCTCCTGGCAGGGTTAGATCGTTAAACGAGGTGCACACGTGGATGTGATAGTCAGAATGGGGATTTCCCAAAGATGACGATACATGCTTATACAAATCCTTACACAAATCAGAATGGTTTTTCAAGAGAAATAAACAGTTAAACCACCACGATGTCGAAAAAATTTTATCCGGACCAAAAAGCAACGAGGCGTTGAAGACACGAAACTGCGGTGCGCAAAGCGATCCAAGGAGATCCGTCCGAGAAATCAGGCATGTAACCTAATGATATCCTTCAAACATCCAGAGCCGAGCCGGGTACATCCCAAAACATTTCCCGTGTTCCTTCCCTTCCAGGGGTGCCCGGGAAGGTGTACCTATTGCTCACAAAACCTGCAAACCGGACACACCCGTCAAACCCTTCAGACATGCTTCGAAGCCCTGGCAAACGATCTCAAACATCGCAAGAAAGAACATCTTCCCTCCCTTGGCCTGGGTTTTTTCGGAGGAACGTTCACGGGGATTCCCGAAGAATGGATGATCCGGTTTCTCAAACTCGGGGCAGCATATAAAAAACAAGGTGTCATCTCCCATATCCGCTGCTCGACACGGCCGGATGCCATTACCCCGAACATGCTCGAATATCTCTCAAACCAGGGGCTGGACATGGTCGAGCTGGGCATCCAGAGCTTTGATCGGCACATTCTTGACCGGGCCAACCGACACTACGACCCGAAAACCGCTCTTGACGCATGTCGTATGGTTCGGGAAGCGGGCCTTGAACTCGGCCTCCAGATGCTTCCCGGATTGCCGGGACACAGCAGAACGACCTGGGAAGAAGATATCCGCATGTGCTGCCGGATTCGCCCCGAAATCATTCGTCTTTACCCCTGCCTGGTTCTCCAGGGGACGGTCCTTGGGACCTGGTTTAGCCACGACAAATACGATCCAATGGGCCTGGAGGAGACTATCTCCCAACTGGCATGGGCGGTCCAACAACTCTGGGCTGAAAAGATCGCTGTGATCCGTCTGGGCCTGACTCCGGAACCGCAACTTCTCACGAATATGCTTGCCGGCCCCTGGCATCCCTGTCTGGGCAATCTGGTCAGATCCAGGGCGCTCGTGGAGATTATCGCCGATCATATTCACAAACTGGGACATCCCCCCCTTTCACTCACCATCCCTTTGAAATACAGCGGGGAACTCTGGGGGTACAAAAAGGGAAACATCGAAAAACTCGCCCGATTGGGCATCACCAAGCCAATGGTCAGCTATACCGAACAGTCCGAATTCACTCTTCAATAGGAACAGGTACCCACCACGACCCGACGATCAGCATATCTCCACAAAGATATCCATAATGCACCATCCCGCATTCTGGAACACGCTCACCGTATATCCTGCGCCCTGCGTACTGCGCACTCGTTTTGACATCTCTATTCCCTACCAGCCCATCAACCCCAACCCCCTATTTCTTCATGACCACTATATCCGATACAATCCGCATCCATACCATCAGCCTCGGCTGTCCCAAAAACCGGGTCGATACCGAAATAATGCTCGGCAGCCTGCTTGCCTCCATCCAGCCCGTTGATACCCCTGACCAGGCCGAGGTGGTGCTCATCAACACCTGCGGGTTCATCGAGCCCGCTGTGCAGGAATCCGTTCAGACCATCCTGGAAACGGCCGAAAGCATTGCGGACCTTTCGCCCAAACCACTTCTTGTTGTCACCGGCTGTCTGGTCATGCGTTACGAACAGGAACTGCGCAGAGAACTCCCCGAGGTGGATCTCTTTCTGACCATCCCGGACCAGGATCAACTCCCGGCACGCCTTGCAATGGCACTGAATCGCAAATTTTCCAGCCGGACAGGCCGCGCCGTATCCACCTTGCCGGGATACGCCTACCTGAAGATCAGCGAAGGGTGCGACAACAGCTGCCGGTTCTGCACCATTCCTTCCCTGCGCGGTCCCCTGGTCAGTCAGCCCGTGGATCTTGTCGTGGACCAGGCCAGGTATCTTCTGTCCCAGGGAGTCAAGGAACTGGTGGTCATCGCCCAGGACGTGACCGCCTATGGCAACGATCTGGGCATGAAACACGGTCTGGAAACCCTGCTCGAACACATTCTGCCATTGGACGGCCTTGAGTGGCTTCGACTCATGTACCTGTATCCGGCAGGACTGACCAATGATCGGCTCGCCTTCTTGGCCTCCTGCGGCAAACCGCTTCTTCCCTATCTGGACATCCCTTTCCAGCATTCCCACCCGGATATCCTGAAGACCATGGGCCGCCCCTTTATGCACGATCCCCGGGAAATCGTCTCCCGAATCCGGGCCCATATGCCCGACGCTGCCATCCGCACGACCATGATCGTGGGATATCCCGGAGAGACCGAGGCCCATTTCGAGCATCTCGTTCAAACCGTCCAGGACATCCGGTTCACCCACATGGGCGTCTTCACCTTCTTTCCCGAAGAAGGAACGCCTGCCGCTGCCATGGACTACCAGGTTGCCCCGGCAATCAAGGAGGCCCGCAAGGCCCGACTTATGAAAATCCAGGCCGCAATCAGCGAAGAAGAATTGAACAGATACCTGGATACGATGCAGCCGGTACTCGTGGACGAGTCCTGTTCGGACTGGGAGGGTTTGTATACAGGACGCACCTGGTTCCAGGCCCCGGAAGTGGACGGAGTAACCTATGTCAGCGGCCCCGGGGTCGAACCGGGAAAGCTCGTCCAGGCCCGCATCGACGAGACGAAAACCTACGATCTGGTTGGCTTGGTCGAATAAAGGTGATCGCCGGGAAGTGACAAACCCGTGCATCCTGCCTATGAATGTGAGTGGAAGACAGATTCTTTCTCCGGCCAACGCCATCCCCGTGAGGTCACCATGCAGCAGTCCGTTAAATTCAGTGCCCGCCATCCCTTTTTGTTCGGAACCATGCTCATCTTCCTGGCCATTATCCTGCTTATGGGGAGCATGTATCTTTTTGCCTCCTTCTTTTTTTCAGACGACAAACCGGGATGGATATCCCGGGGAGACAAGATCGGTGTGGTCAATATCACCGGCATGATTGCGTCTTCCAGGCAGATCACGGCCTGGATCGACAGGCTGCACAGAGACGACTCGGTCAAGGGGGTTATCGTGCGTATCAACTCGCCCGGCGGGGTGGTCGGCCCCTCCCAGGAAATCTTCCAGTCCATCCGAAGAATGGCCCGGGACAAGCCGACCATCGCCTCCATGGGAGCAGTGGCCGCCTCGGGAGGATATTATATCGCGGCCGGAGCCTCGGAAATCTGGGCCAACCCGGGCACACTGACCGCAAGTATCGGGGTCAAGGTCAAACTCACGGATCTGGGCGAGATGATGAACAAACTCGGGGTGAAAGAACAGACCATAACCAGCGGATCCATGAAAAACGCCGGAACCATGTTCAGGCCCATGACCCCGGAAGAAGAGGCCTACTTTCAGGAACTGGCCGATGATCTGCATGAACAATTTGTTGGAGACATCGCCATGTCCCGAAGCATGGACCCCAAAATCATCAGACCTTTTGCCGACGGCAGGGCCATGACCGGGAAACAGGCCCTTGAGGCCGGACTGGTCGATAAACTGGGTGGGTTTGAAGACGCGGTCCGCATTCTCAAAAAAGGACTGGGCCTCACCGGGGACATCGACCTGCTCGAAGGCCCGCCGGTGAAGAAACCGCTTCTCTCAAAGATTCTGACTTCTTTGAACATCCTCCCGGAAAACGGGATTCCTTTTGGCCCGCAATGGGTACTCAGCTATGAATAACCTCGAAACGATCATCAAGCATGTCCAGGAAGGCGGCCGACTCGACAAGGAAGACGGCCTGAACCTGGCACAAAACGCCTCTGTCCATGACTTAGGCGCACTCGGCCACGCCCGCCGTCAGGCCATCCATGGTGACAAGGCCTTTTATGTGTACAACCAGCACCTCAACTACACCAATGTCTGCCAGAATGCCTGCAAATTCTGCGCGTACAGTAAACGGGAAGGACAACCAGGGGGCTATGTCTACTCCCCGGAAAAAATCCGGGACCGGCTCATGGCCCGGATCCACGAGCCTATCCGGGAGGTCCACATTGTCGGCGGGCTCAATCCCGCTCTGACCTACGAGTATTTTTTGTCCATGCTCAGAACGGTTCGCGAGGTCCGACCCCATGCCACGGTCAAGGCCTTCACCGCCGTGGAGATCGCCTTTTTGTCCAGGGAGTACGACAAATCCGTCGAACAGGTCCTCACTGATTTGCGGGAAGTTGGCCTCGAGGCCATGACCGGGGGCGGAGCCGAGGTTTTTGACACGGATCTGCGCCAGAAAATCTGCCCGGAAAAGATTCCCGGGACCGAATGGCTGGATATTCACCGAAAGGCCCATTCCCAGGGGATTTACTCCAATTGCACCATGCTCTTCGGGCATCTGGAAACCTGGGAAAACCGAATCGACCACCTGCATGCCCTGCGGGATCTCCAGGATTCCACCGGCGGTTTTCTCTGTTTCATCCCCCTGCCCTACCAGCCGGAGAACAATCCCTTGGAGGCCAAGGGACCGGACGGAGAAGACTTTCTGCGAACCATTGCCATGTCCCGGCTCTATCTGGACAATATTCCACACATCAAGGCCTATTGGGCCTATGCCGGGGTCAAGGCCGCCCAACTCGCCCTGTGGGCCGGAGCCGATGATTTCGACGGAACCATTGTCGAGGAAAAAATCGGCCACGCAGCGGGCTCGGCATCCCCCAAAGGACTTGGAGAAGAAGAACTCCGCGAGTATATCACTACAGCGGGTTTTGTTCCGGTCCAGCGGGATACCTTCTTCAATGCGGTGTAGATCCCTGGCCAGGGCGAACGTATTCTCATCCAATCGCCTGAAATATCGAGGCTGGTTTGCCTCGAGAACAAACTTGCCTTGGATCCTTGGCATTTTCCTTGACTTTTTTCTTTTCTCAGGGTTTGAAGCAGGGAATTTGTATCTGATGACAACATGCGAACCTGTTCGAGGAGGACCTGGCCATGGAAGTACTTTCAATGCTGATCAACGGAATGCTGCACAGCTCGATCGCCGGAACCGTCGGGGTAATGGGCATTCTGACCTATCTTGCAGTTATCGTCATCGCGGCCATCTACCGTATCCGTGAAGGGATGAAAGAAGCCGAGCATCATTAATAGTTCCTGTTGCCGAGGCGACAGCAATCATCTGACTCTTCACCCACGAAAAAAAGGCGCAGCATTCTGCGCCTTTTTTCGTCCAATCTCTCAAGAACGGTACCCCCAACCATGCGAGAAATCATCCTCATCAGCATCACCGGTCAGGACAAACCGGGGCTGACCCAATCCCTGTCCACGGTCCTTGCCCGGTATAAGGCGAACATTCTGGACATCAGCCAGTCCGTGATCCACAAATCCCTGTCCCTGGGGTTGATGATCGAGGTGCCCAAGGAATCCGAGTCCTCGCCCATTTTAAAGGATCTGCTCTACGCGGCCCACAACCTCGGCGTCAGCCTGACCTTCACGCCCATCGGACCGGAGCAGTATGAAACATGGGTTCGGGATCAGGGCAAAAAACGATTCATCCTGACGCTCCTTGGCAGAGCCATCACGGCCGAGGCCATGGCCACCGTTGCCGGACTCATTCATGAGAACGGGCTGAATATCGACTTCATGACCCGGCTCACGGGCAGGACCTCCTTTGCCCGTCCCGACGGTCACCCCAGGGCCTGTATCGAGCTCTCCCTTCGCGGAACCCCCAGGGATCTCTCGGCCATGCATTCCAGTTTTCTGGATATTTCCCGAACCATGGGTGTGGATATCGGTTTTCAGGAAGATGACATGTTCCGCAGAAACCGGAGGCTGATCGCCTTTGACATGGACTCCACACTCATCCAGGTCGAGGTCATCGACGAACTGGCCAAGGCTGCTGGAGTCGGGGACCAGGTCGTGGCGATCACCGAATCGGCCATGCGTGGAGAGATCGACTTCAAGGAAAGCTTGACCCGACGGGTGGCCCTGCTTGAAGGCCTGAACGCGTCGGTTCTCCAGGATCTCGCCCATCGAATCCCCTTGACCGAGGGGGCGGACCGGCTCATCGCAACACTCAAAAAACTGGGTTACAAGGTTGCCATTCTTTCCGGGGGATTTACCTATTTCGGGAAACATCTGCAGAAAATACTCGGTGTGGATTATGTCTTTGCCAACGACCTGGAAATCAGTGAGGACAAACTGACCGGAAAAATCCTTGGAAAGATCGTCGACGGTCCGGGCAAGGCCGATCTGCTTCGGGAGATCGCCCACAAAGAGGGCCTTGACCTCAACCAGGTCATTGCCGTGGGAGACGGCGCCAACGATCTCCCCATGCTCGATCTGGCCGGTCTGGGCATCGCCTTTCACGCCAAGCCCGTGGTCCGCAAGGGGGCCGGCCAGGCCATCTCCAATCTCGGCCTGGACGCCATCCTCTACTTCATCGGCATCAGGGACAGGGAGGCCGCCCACGCCCTGGGCCAGCAGGAATCAGCATAAAGATTTCCCAAAAAACCAACAAACTCTCTGCGCTGGACACTGTACCGGGTCATCATCCCATATCCTCCATCCCCATGGACCAACACCATGCCCACCGACTTCACGACATTTGCCGAGCGTTTGGATCAGGCCCATGACTGGCCGTGCATTTATACCTTCAAATTCATCGTTCCCAAGAACAGGCAGACAGAGGTGACCTGTTTGTTCGGCCCTGAAGCCTCTGTGCGCAAGACCGCCTCGCGCACGGGCAAATACATTTCCATCACCGTTGAAACGAAAATGGAATCATCCGCCCAGGTGATCGACATCTACAGGCAGACGGCGACCATCCAGGGAATCATCACCCTCTGACCCTTTGGTGGAGGTTGCCGCGCCCGGGGATGAAACATACCATCTGTACACAACCCTCTCGCCATTACCCCAAAGGTATCCACCATGTTTCCCAAATTATTTGTCGCCTTTGCCGTGCTCCCGGTCCTGGAGATCTATGTGCTCATCCATGTGGGATCGGCTATCGGAGCACTCAATACCATCGTCCTGGTTCTTCTGACCGCCTTTGCCGGGGCCTGGCTCGCCCGGGCCGAAGGCATGCAGACCATGTTGCGCATCCGGCAAAGCATGCATCAAGGGATCATGCCCACAAGTGAACTCGTGGATGCGGCCATTATCCTGGCGGCAGGGCTGGTTCTGCTCACTCCGGGATTCATCACGGACGCATTGGGTCTGCTCCTTCTCTTTCCCCCGACCCGGAAGATCTTCAAGGATTGGCTCCTTCGGGTCCTCAAGGAGTGGATGAACAACCACCCGCCAACCATCACCTATTACGGACCGTAGTCGCCAACCAGGATGCCGTGATGACATACAAGAATCTTTCCCAATGCCTAAACGACCTCGAAGGCCATGGTCACCTCGTACGCATCGACCGGGAAACCGATCCCTGTCTGGAGATGGGAAGCATTCAGCGGCGGGTCTTCCAGGCCGGTGGTCCCGCCCTGCTATTCACCCGGGTCAAGGGGTGCGCCTTTCCCATGGCCGGGAATATCTTCGGCACCATGGACCGCATCCACTTCATCTTTCGCAAGACATTGCCCCGGGTCAGACGACTGCTCAAGGCCAAGGGGGATCCATCACTCGTCTTCAAACGCCCCTGGGAATTGCCTTCCCTGGGACGGGCCGGCCTTCATGCCCTGCCCAAAAAGGTTTTTCACGGACCGATCCTGGACCGCCAGACCACAATCTCCCATCTTCCCCAACTCGTCTCCTGGCCCATGGACGGCGGACCGTACATAACCCTCCCCCAGGTCTACTCCCATTCTCCCGACAAGCCGGGCATGCGCTTCTCCAACATGGGCATGTACCGTGTTCAGCTCGCTGGAAACGATTTCATTCCGGACAAAGAGGTCGGCCTGCACTATCAGATCTGCCGGGGGATCGGCCTGCATCACGCCGAGGCCATCAAACAGGGCCAGTCCCTGCGGGTGAATATCTTTGTGGGCGGTCCTCCGGCATTGACCGTTGCAGCCATCATGCCCCTTCCCGAATCCCTTCCTGAACTCTTTTTTGCCGGAGTGCTCGCGGGTCATCGCATCCCCATGATCACCCGAAAGGATCATCTCCCCATCCCGGCCGAGGCGGATTTCTGTATCTCCGGGATTCTCGACCCCCATGCCCAAAAACCTGAGGGCCCTTTTGGTGACCACCTGGGATACTACAGTCTGGCCCATGGGTTTCCCGTACTCAAAGTCACCTCGGTCCTGCATCGCAAGGACGCTGTCTGGCCCTTTACCACCGTAGGCCGTCCCCCTCAGGAGGATACGGTTTTCGGGACCTTTATCCACGAACTCACCGAGGATCTCGTGCCCACGGTATTTCCGGGCATCCACGAGGTCCATGCCGTTGATGCGGCCGGGGTCCACCCCCTGCTTTTGGCCGTGGGCAGCGAACGGTATGTCCCCTACTCCCAGACACGCAAGCCGCGGGAACTGCTCACCGGCGGCCTCTGCCTTCTGGGATCGACCCAGACCTCCCTGGCCAAGTACCTGCTCATCGCGGCCCGGGAGGATAGCGCCTCTCTCTCCTGCCATGACGTTCCGACATTCTTCCGCCATATTCTGGAACGGCTCGATCCGACCAGAGATCTCCATTTCATCACCCAAACGACCATGGACACCCTGGACTATTCCGGCACCGGTCTGAACGAAGGATCCAAGGTGGTCTGGACCGTTGCAGGACCTCGGATCAACTGCCTGGCAACACAGATTCCCCCGGATCTTTCTCTGCCTGCAGGATTCACCAACCCAACGATTTTTGCCCCGGGAATCATGATCATCCAGGGGCCGAAACACATGCTTCCCCGGGACACCATGGATCAGACCATGGATTTCTTGTGTACAGCGCTTGCAAACCAAAAAAATCTTTCAGGCATCCCCTTGATGGTCATTGCAGACGATCCGGCATTCACGGCAACAAACTGGGATAATTTTCTCTGGGTGACCTTCACCCGCTCGGACCCGGCAACAGACATCTACGGCGTGAACAGCTTCACCCATTGCAAGCACTGGGCATGCAGAGGACCCGTGGTCATCGACGCCAGGATAAAGACCTTTCACGCCCCGCCCCTGGATCCCGATCCCGACGTTGAAAAGCGGGTCGACGCACTGGGTGCGCCCGGGGGCCCCCTGCACGGAATTATCTAAATCCAACGGAACGGCCCGCCAAGCCACATGGGTTCCCTTCCAGCCACCTGGAATATCAGGTCAGGTTTGCCCTGAAAACCAATCGGCCCAAGAGGGCCCGCTTGGCTGCATTGCATCCATCCATCCTTTGGGATAGTTGACGGATTTGTTCTACCCAGCATAGTTGAACCAATCCCCGAACAAGTATCCTCCACGGAGAATCACCCATCATGCTCAATAAACAACGCTTGCTCACCCCCGGACCCACCCCTCTGCCTGAAGACGTCCGCCTGGCCATGGCCAAGGACATGATCCACCACCGCAAACCCCAGTTCAAGAAGATCATGGGCGATGTCCAGGATGGGTTGCAGCACCTTTTCGGCACCTCCCAGCCGGTCATCTCCCTGACCAGTTCCGGCACCGGTGCGATGGCCGCCGCCGTAACCAATCTGTTCAAACCCGGCGATACCGTCTTGGTCATCGAGGGCGGCAAGTTCGGGGAGCGCTGGTCGGATATCGCTGCCGCACACGGACTGGAAATGATTATCCTCCCGGTAACCTGGGGGGAAACCGCCAAGGTCATCGACGTATTGAACAGTCTGGACCGCTGGCCGGCCATCAACGGCGTTCTTGTCCAGGCATCGGAAACATCTACCGGAGTACTCCATCCGATCCGGGAAATCGGAGAACAGACCCGAAAACGGGATGTCTTGCTGGTGGTGGACGGCATTTCTGCCGTGGGGGTGTCTCCCTGCCCCATGGACACGTGGGGCATCGATTGTCTGCTCACCGGTTCCCAAAAGGGACTCATGCTCCCTCCGGGACTTGCGTTTATCTCCCTGTCCGAACGGGCCTGGGAACGGGTGGAAAAGGTCAAACCGAAAAATTTTTATTTCAACCTGTTCAAGGAACGAGAAAAAGTAGAGAATCAACAGACCCTGTTCACCCCGGGAATCGGACTTTTGGTCGGCCTGGCCCAGAGTCTGGAACACTTCAGAGGCGACAAGCTGGACGAGATCTATCATAAGCAGTGGGCCCTGACCATGATGGCCCGGGCCGGAATCTCGGCCATGGGGTTGGAACTTCTGGCCCTTGAACGCTTCACCTGGGGGTTGACCTCTTTGCTCATGCCCCCGGGCATTGACGCATCCAAGGTCCTGGAAACCATGGTTCGTGAATACGGCGTGGTGGCAGCAGGCGGCCAGGGAGACATGAAGGGCACAATGATCCGCCTCGGACATATGGGACATGTGGACTGGAGCGATCTTTTGGCGGGTCTTTACGCCTTGCGTGAATCCTATGTGGCCTGCGGCGGCTATTCCGGATGCCGGGATTACCTGGAACAGGCCATGAAGGCCTACGAAACGGCACTCACGGAAGTCCTCCCGGCATAGACAATCATACCAACCAATCTTTTATTTTTGAAACCATTCAGCTACCTGCCTCGGGATTGAGGGAAGTGTGCTTCTTCGTGGCAGGGTTGCAGGGTTACCCGGCCTCTGCCCATAATCCTGTACCCCCTTTTTCCCTGATCCCTGGTTTTCTTGTTCCAGGTGAACATCTGCTCTTTTGTAATGACAGAGCCTGGAGGCAGACCAGCTGATCCGCCCTTTGCGGAAACGATCCAGCTCAAGGAGAACGGTAATGTCCGAACACAATGATCCCTGCCGGGAGCACGAATCACCGGCCGAGGCCGAGCAGCGTCAAGAAGCCGAAGAAAAGATTGCGCGCGAATACCGCCAGACAGCCAGGGCTGCAGACTCCGGGCAGATGCCCAAACTCGACTTTTCCACCTTTGTCATGTCGTTGAGCTCCACGGTGCTTGTCCACCTGGGAGAAATCCCGGACCTCCAAACCGGACAGGCTGCAGTGAACATCCCACTGGCCAAACAGACCATCGACATCCTGGGCATGATTCAGGAAAAGACCAAGGGAAATCTGACATGTGAAGAGGAGCGGCTCATTCGGGATCTCCTGTTTGAACTCCGGGTCAAATTCGTTCAGCGTAAATCCTAGCCAGAACAGACACGTTGCCATGACACACACCAACCGCTTGGAACAGGTTCAGAAGAGGCCGAAAAAGGCATTGGTCCTTGGTGGGAAAACCGGACTCCTGGGTCAGGCCCTGGCCCAGGTCCTCGAGGAACAGGGCTGGGATATTCTCTGCCCCGGCCGTAAGGATCTGGACGTCTTTGTGCAGGCCAACCTCGAGGAATACATCGAACATCACCACCCAACGCATATCTTCAATACCATTGCGTACACCCAGGTGGATTTGGCCGAAGAAGAGCAAAAGGAGGCCATGAGGCTGAACAAAAGCCTGCCGGTGATCCTGGCACGCACGGCCAAGGCCTTTGATCTTTTTTTCATTCATTACAGCACGGATTTTGTATTCGACGGCAAAAAATCCTCCCCCTATCTTCCTGACGACGAACCCAATCCCCTCTCTGTTTACGGAAAAAGCAAGCTGGAAGGCGAACAGGGGATCACGGCCCTGGGGTGGGAAAAAACCTTGATCATCCGCACGGCATGGCTCTTTGGCCCCCACAAAACCAATTTCGTGGACAAGATTCTGACCCTGGCGCAAACGCGTCCCACACTCAATATTGTCCACGACCAGGTCGGTTGTCCAACCTACACCCTGGATCTTGCCACCTACACCATGGCCCTGATCCAGGCAGAGGCTACGGGCATCTTCCATCTCACCAACACAGGCCATGCCTCCTGGTGCGAATTCGCAGCCGAGGCCATTTCCTGTAGTGGCGTCCCCTCTCACGCACAGCCTATCTCCTCAGCGGATTTTCCCCAAAAGGCCACGCGTCCCGCCTACTCGGTTCTGGACTGCTCGGCCTTCACCCGGCGAACCGGATTGACCCCGCGCCCCTGGATTCAGGCACTGCGGGCCTATCTCTTTGAATGGGATCGCACCCCCCCTTCTGCTGACGTATAATCCTGACACCCCCAAAAAATGCTCCAGAACAGCAGGGCAAAGCTGTTCTCGTCCAATCATCCGAAATATCATGGCTGGTTTGCCCCGTTTTGGGCGGCTTGACTGTCTGACCGAGCCAGGCATCGTTCACCAAGCCGTTGCCAGGCACCTGGTGAGAATTTCACGACTTTCCTGGTCAACGGCTTGGTGGTACGAGGCCGGCGAGGGAGTTTCAAGCCGTCCAAAACGGGGCAAACCAGCCATGCAAACAAATAAGCCCTGTCAGAATCCGACCCTGCCTTGACAGTACAGTCATGAATGCGTATTTTTGGCACTCAATCTTAGAGAGTGCCAAAAACAGGTCAATCATGGAACTTTCTCCTCGTGAAATCGATGTCCTGACAATTATTGTCGAGGAATACATAGCCACAGCAAAACCTGTGGGTTCTCGTATCGTGGCCAAAAAATCGCGAAGCAAGCTCAGTCCGGCCAGTATCCGAAACACCATGGCCGACCTGGCAGACAAGGAACTGCTTGACCAACCGCATACCTCGGCAGGCCGTATTCCGACCATTAAGGGATTGCGCCACTTTTTGGACACCATCCTCCAAATCCCCCCCCTGTCCGGACATGAGATGGACGCCATTTCCGACCATCTTGGCCACGTGGGTTCAGATCCTTCCGACATTTTCAGAAACACCTCGCGGGTTCTCTCCTCCATTTCCCAGCAGGCCTGTCTCGTCCTTGGTCCCAGCCAGGGGCATGTCCAATGGAAGCACATCGATTTCGTTCTCCTGACTCCGGGCAAGATCATGTCCATTCTCGTTCTCCAGGGAGGCATCGTTCAGAACAAGATTATCGATGTGGACGTAAAAATCACCTCGGACGACCTGATCAAGTACGCCAATTATCTCAACAGCCATTTTCAGGGGCAACCCCTGCACACGGTCCGGGAAAAAATCCGCGCCCAGATGCAGGCGGCCCAACAGGTTTTTGACGCCCTGTATCAGCGCGCCCTGGATCTTGCCGATAAAACCTGCTCTACAGGCTCTCAGCGAGAGATTTTCGTGGAAGGCGCGAGCAACCTCCTTACCCAGCCCGACTTCGCCGACATCGAGGCGATGCGCGATATATTCAGACTTCTGGAAGAACGCTCCAGACTTCTGGAACTCGTTGACACCATCTTTGACGAGCGGGATTCGCGGATCGTCATTGGACAGGAAAAATCCTGGAACGATCTGGAATACTGTTGTCTGGTATCCTGCCCATACACCATTTCCGAACAGACAGCCGGAATGATCAGCGTCATCGGCCCGGTGCGCATGAACTACGCAAAAATCATTCCCATGGTTGACTTTACCGCCCAAGTACTTAGTCAGATGCTTCAATCACGATTCTAGCCCTTTCAGGGCGACGAACCACATCGAATATGGGATTACACAGCGTACGCATGGGTAAGAAGTTACTGCCATGCGTTTTTTCAGCCATTACCCACGTACTGGCCCGCATGCTTACGTCCTTGTCAGGCCGGTCACCCAAGGAGACGATCAGATGAAACAAAAGAAACAACAAAATCCTCCAGCCAGCGAACAGAACCCGGAAAAGCAGGAAGAAGAGGCCGGGGAAGTGGAAGGCGCCCAGGATCTCCCCCTGGAAGAGGAATACGCCCGGGTATGTGCCGAGCTCGAAGACCAGAAACAGGAGTCCTTACGCATCCTTGCGGATGCAGAGAATCTCAAGAAACGGCTCGTGCGGGAAAAGGAAGAATTTTGTAAATTCGCCACGAGCGGAATCATCGAGAGCATACTCCCGGTACTGGACAATCTCGAACTCGCCCTGCAGCACGGCCAGAAGGAAGAAGCCTGCAAAAATCTCGTTCAGGGCGTGGAAATGACCTTGAGCATCTTCAAGGATACCTTGCAAAAAAACGGTCTGGCCATCATCGGCAGGGACCATGTCGGTACGCCTTTTGATCCGGCCTTTCACGAGGCCATCTCCCAGGTACCCGATCCGTCCATGGAAGCAGGGTGCGTCAGTCAGGTGGTGCAAACCGGATACAAACTCCATGACAGGCTGATCCGCCCTGCCAAGGTCGTTGTCAGCAAGCACTGTGACCCTGAAGCAGATTGATCTTCTGAAACGACATATTCAGCCTTTTTGCGCACCTTGCCCTTTACAACATCACTTGGCGCATTATGATTTACTCCGAAACCGAATAACTCCCCTTTGGATGAGGTTATCGCCAAGGCAGGTATTCGGGACGAACCACCAACAATATATTATTTTTCAACCAAAACCCTTTGGAAACATTTTTCGATACCATTCATTTTTCAGGAGGACAGCATGGGTAAGATTATCGGAATAGATCTCGGAACAACCAACAGCTGCGTCTATGTCATGGAAGGCAAAGACGCAAAATGCATTACCAACCCTGAAGGCGGTCGCACAACCCCTTCCCTGGTAGCCTTTACCGACAAGGAACGGCTCGTGGGCGAGATTGCCAAGCGCCAGGCCGTCACCAACCCGGAAAAGACCATTTTCGCTGTCAAGCGGCTCATGGGCAGAAAATTCGACGAGCCTCAGATTCAGGCCTGGGCCAAGAAAAGCCCCTACAAAATCGTTGCCGGCCCCAATGGCGACGCCTATGTGCAGGTCAACGACAAGAAATACAGTCCAGCGGAAATATCGGCCATCATCCTGCAGAAACTCAAAAAGGATGCCGAAACCTATCTGGGTGAAACAGTCAGTGAAGCAGTCATCACTGTTCCCGCATATTTCAATGACAGCCAGCGGCAGGCAACCAAGGATGCCGGACGTATCGCCGGCCTTGAGGTCAAACGGATCATCAACGAGCCCACCGCCGCATCCCTGGCCTATGGTGCCGAGAAAAAGTCCAATGAAAAGATCGCTGTTTTTGATCTGGGCGGTGGCACCTTTGATGTTTCCATCCTTGAAGTCGGCGACAATGTGGTTGAAGTCCGTTCCACCAATGGTGACACCTTTTTGGGCGGCGAAGACTTCGACGATATCATCATTTCCTATCTGGTCGACGAATTCAAAAAGGACAACGGCATCGATCTGAGTAAGGATAACATGGCGTTGCAACGTCTCAAGGAAGCCGGTGAAAAAGCGAAAAAGGAACTCTCCTCGTCCATGGAAACGGACGTGAACCTGCCTTTTATCACTGCCGACCAGAACGGCCCCAAACATCTGAACATCAAACTGAGCCGGGCCAAGCTGGAATCCATGTGCCAGGATCTGGTCGCCAGAGTCGAGGGACCGTGTCAAAAGGCCCTGGCCGATGCCGATCTCAAGCCAACGGAAATCAACGAGGTACTGCTGGTTGGCGGTCAGACCCGCATGCCCCTTGTCCAGTCCAAAGTAACCAGTATTTTTGGCAAGGAACCCAACAAGGGCGTCAATCCTGACGAAGTCGTGGCCATGGGTGCGGCCATCCAGGGCGGCATTCTTGCCGGAGACGTGAAGGATGTTCTTCTCCTCGATGTCACCCCCCTTTCCCTGGGGATCGAAACCCTTGGCGGGGTCTTCACCAAACTCATCGAACGGAACACGACCATCCCCACCCGCAAAAGCCAGACCTTTACCACTGCCGCTGACAATCAGCCTTCGGTTTCCATTCATGTTCTCCAGGGTGAACGTCCCATGTGCTCGGATAACATGACCCTGGGACGCTTCGAGCTGACAGGTCTCCCTGCAGCCCCCCGCGGTGTCCCTCAGGTTGAAGTCACCTTTGACATCGATGCCAACGGCATCGTGAACGTGTCGGCCAAGGATCTGGGAACAGGCAAGGAACAGTCCATCCGGATCACCGCCTCCAGCGGTCTCTCCGAAGACGAGATCCAGAACCTGGTCAAGGATGCCGAGGCCCACGCCGACGAGGACAAACAGCGTCAGAAGCTCATCGAGGCCCGCAACCATGCCGACAGTCTGATCTACACCACGGAAAAATCCCTCCGTGACCTCGGCGATCAGGTCGACGCGACACTCAAGGGCGAAATCGAGACCAAAATCGAAGAACTCAAAAAGATCATGGAAGGCGAAGATGCCGAAGCCATTACCAAGTCTACGGAGGAACTGGCCCAGTCATCCCACAAGCTCGCTGAAAAGCTCTATGCCCAGAAATCCGCTGAAGACCAGTCCGGTGCCGGGCAGCCTGGGGCTGATCAGGCAGCTGGAGCTGAAAAGTCCGATGACGAAGACGTTGTCGACGCCGACTACACCGAGGTCAAATAGCCTTGACAGGCTAATACCAGCTTCCTAGAGTACAAGGCCTGGACCACTTTATCAGTGAGTCCAGGCCTTTTTGTATCAGTAGCCCTTCCCTTTTTCCCATCAGTGGTCCATGAAAACACATCTCCTTTTTTTCCTCATTGCACTGCCCCTGTTTTTTTCCCTGGGATGCGGCAAACAACCTGTCAGCCAACCCCCTTCCACGCCCGAGGCTGTCCAGCCATCCCCTCGGATTGCCAAGGATCTTGCCGGCAAAGCCGAGCAGGCCTGGGAAGCCCGGGATTATTTCGAAAGCCAGCGGCGTTACACGGAACTGCTCGAGGATCCCGACCTTCCCCAAGGGATCGTCACCCTCGCCTGGGAACGTCTGACCACCAGTGCGGTAAAAAATCGGGACTGGAACAGGGCACAATCGGCTTTGAACAAATGGGCCCGCGCCTTTCCCGAGGCCATGACCTCCTGGGCCTGGAACATGAACAAGGCGGCCCTGATCGAGGAAGAACACGACAGCTCTGCTGCCGAGCGGTTTCTCAAAGGGCTGGTTGAGGACAGCGATCTCCCCGAAGGGACCCGAACCCAGGCTGCCAAGGAATTTATCCGTCGCGCGGCCGAACGAAACGATCTGGCCGGCACCCTGAACGGTTACGGTTTGCAATACGACCACGTCTCCTCACACCCGGATCGCCTGGCGCTGGAAACCGAGGTAACCCGTCTGTTGCGGGACAAACCCCTCGACCTTCTGGCAGAGGCTGCCAATGCGACCAGACAGGAACCTATCACCTCGTTTCCCAAGAATATTCTCACAGGTATGTACGATCTGAAACGGTTGGAAGAGAATTCCGATCTGTGGCCCCAGGTCTGGCAGGACCTGATCACCCTGAAAGACAAAAGCCCATGGGCCGGGGACTTCCCTTTTGACCAGGACCTCGAGACCCTGACCCAACGTCTGGGACAGCCCCGGCAGCATATTGCCCTGGTCCTCCCTCTCCAGGGATCCTATGCGTCCATTGGTTGGCGTATCGCCCAGGGAGTGGGGGCCGGACAATGGTATCTGAACAGCCGGGGCATGGATCTCCAGGTGACTATCATCAATTCAGCCTCACCGGAATGGACAAAGGAGCTGGCCGATCTTGCCCCAACCTGTCGGATCGTGGGCGGGCCCTTGCGGAAATCGGCATGGCAGGCGATTCGTGAAAACGAACTTGAAGAAGAACGAGTCTTTTTCACCTTCATGCCCACCCTGGAGGAAGAAGGAACAAGGGCATGGCGGTTTTTTGGAAGCCCCCGGGATCAGGTCCGGGCCCTGGTCAGGTCTGCCCGTAACCAGACGATCTCCCGATTCGCCATTCTCTACCCGCAGGAGCCGTATGGCCGGGTCATGGCCCAGTATTTCTGGGAGGAGGCCACGAGTCATGGTGGGGAAATCACCGGCATGAACAGTTATACCCCGGGGGAACCAACGGCCTGGGGTAAAACCGTATCCCGCCTGCTCGAGGCCGAAGGACTGGACAAGGGCGAGCTCAATCCGGAACCGGATTTTCAGGCCGTTTTTTTGCCAGACTCGCTTGAGAACGCCAAACTCATTGTTCCTCAATTCTTTTTCTATAACGAGAACAGGATGTTGTTTCTGGGCTCTCAGTTGTGGGAACAGGGCCCGAATCCGGATTCTCCCATGGAAGCGAGCTATTTCGATCTGGCAGTGTATCCCGGCGGGTGGTGGAAGGACAACCCCGGGCCGGCAATGACGGAACTCAATCGCATCCTGCAGGAAACCGGGCAAAGAGCTCCTGACTTTTGGACCGCCCTGGGATTTGATTTCATTCGCTTCTCAACGGGTCTCACCTCCCCGGGTACCCCCCCGGATCATCAGACCGTCAACCGTGACCTGACCACCCGAAAATCGTTTTCCTGGACCATGGCCCCCTTGTCCTGGGACGAAAACGGGATTGCCTCCCAAAATTATTTTGTTTTCCATCCGACTCAGGCAGGTCCCGAAATCGTTGATCCCGAACACATCTCAAGCAGACGGTCGCAACGAGAAGCCCGCCGCAAGCAGCTGGCCTCGCCTCAGGATAGGCCTGAGCGTTGACACACACGAAACAGGATATGACCGACAAACCGGCTCAACCGTTGCAGACAAACGCTCACAAACGATTCGGCCCTTTGAAATACAAAACGTCCCATCACCAACCAGGATCAAGGAAGAACATGTCATGGGTATCACCACAAATGAAGTCACTCAAATCGCACGCTTGGCCCGACTGGACATAGCAGAGGACCAGGCCGGCCTGTTTGCCGGTCAAATGGACACCATCCTGTCGTACATGGACACGCTCAACGAATTGGATACCTCCTCGGTGGAACCCATGTATTCCCCTGTGGACAATGTCAGCGTTCTCAGGGAGGACGAGGCGATCCAGACCATATCTCGAGATGAAATCCTGAAAAACGCACCTGAAGAGGATGGCCGATATTTCCTGGTCCCAAAAATCGTTTAAGGACTTTAAGGATTCCGGGACCTGGTCTTGAACTTTCGTATGCAATCCCGGGTCATCGCCCACCAATCCCTTGAAACATTGATCACGCAACCACTGCCACAAGGAAACTCAATGGCCGCACTTCATACCCATACACTGACCCGGATCAGGAATCTCCTGGCCAGCGGCGAGGTCACTGCCCAGGAAGTCACAACCGCCTGCCTCGACCGCATCACGGCCAGCGATCCCCATCTCAAGGCCCTTTTGTACCGCAATGACGAGCAGGCACTTGAACATGCCAAAACGCTGGACCAACAGGGTCCTGATCCCGCCAGAAAATTATGGGGAGTGCCCATTCTTCTCAAGGACATTCTGGCCACCAAATCCATGCCCACAACCTGTGCCTCCAAAATTCTGGAAGGATTCACCCCCTGCTACGATGCCCACCTGGTAAGCAGACTGAAGGAACATGGGGCGATCATTCTCGGCAAGAACAATCTGGATGAATTTGCCATGGGATCGTCCACGGAGAACTCTGCGCATGGACCGACCAAAAACCCCTGGAATCTCGAGCACGTACCTGGCGGGTCCAGTGGAGGATCAGCCAGCAGTGTGGCCGCATGCCAGGCCTTCGCCTCCATAGGAACGGATACGGGCGGGTCCATTCGCCAGCCGGCATCGTTCTGTGGGATTGTGGGTCTCAAACCGACCTATGGCCGTGTCTCCCGATTCGGATTGATCGCCTATGGCAGCTCTCTGGATCAGGCCGGCCCCCTGACCCGGACAATTGAGGACGCAGCCCTGGTTCTCTCCGTAATCGCCGGCCACGATACCAAAGACTCTACCAGTGTAAACACACCGGTTCCCGACTTTGTCGCTGGTCTCGATGCCATGAAGGATCTCTCGGGGGTGCGTATCGGCATGCCCCGGGAATACTGGGGGGAGGGACTGGCTCCGGAAGTGGCCGAGGCCTGTACCAGGGCCATGGACACGGCCAAAAAGCTCGGAGCGGAAATTGTTCCGGTCTCGCTGCCCCATACCGCCTATGCCATCGCTACCTATTACATCATTGCCATGGCCGAGGCGAGTTCCAATCTGGCCCGGTTCGATGGAGTCCGCTACGGGATCAGGGACAAGGATGCCCAGGATCTCCTGGAAATGTACACCAAGTCACGATCCAAGGGGTTTGGTGACGAGGTCAAACGCCGGATCATGCTCGGTACCTATGTGCTTTCCGCAGGCTATTACGAGGCCTATTACAAAAAAGCGGCCCAGGTCAGACGGATCATCCGCGAAGATTTTCTGAATGCATTGAGATCCTGTGATGTGCTGGCCGGCCCTGTCTGCCCGACAACAGCGTTCCGGCTGGGACAGAACACCGCCGATCCCCTGCAGATGTATCTGACGGACATCTTTACCATCTCCCTGAATCTGACCGGACTTCCCGGGCTGAGTCTGCCCGTGGGATTGGGCAGAGAGTCCGGACTTCCGGTCGGTCTCCAGTTTTTCGGGTCCAAATTCGGTGAAGAACGTCTCCTGGCCATAGCAAACGTCCTGGAACAATCGCAGGATCCATTGCCCCGGCCCCAGGGCCTGGAACGCCTGCTCGCCTAAATCTTTCGGGCCCGGCATCCTGATGCCGGGCCTTTGCCATCCCACTTCGTTACCTCACAACCCTCCCGTGTGAACCATGACGACCATTGCACTGGCTCTAAGCGGCGGAGCCGACAGCCTGTTGAGCCTGGCCCTGCTCAGAGACCAGGAAGCCGACGTTTTTGGACTGCATGCCTTTTTTCTCCCCCCGACCCCAAACGATCTTGAACGGGTCGAGGCCATGCGAGCCCAATGTCGGTTAGTGGGCGCAGGTCTTGAAACCATCGATTTGAGCAAACCCTTTGAAAACCTGATCATCAAGCCCTTTATCCGGGCCTATAAACAAGGCAGGACACCCAATCCCTGCTCCTGGTGCAATCGGGAGATGAAATTCGGTCTGCTCCTTGATTCGGCACGACAACTCGGAGCGGACAAACTGGCTACCGGTCATTATTGCAGGATCAGGTCCTCCCCCAACGGGCCGATGCTCGTCAGAGGCGCTGACCCGTCCAAGGATCAAAGCTATTTTCTCTCCCTGGTTCCTGCTTCGGCCTGGAAAGATGTTCTTTTTCCCCTGGGCGACTGGTTCAAAAAGGATGTTCTGCCCGCGCTCACGCGCCGCGGTCTCGAACCCGTCGGCACAGAGGAAAGCCAGGAAATCTGCTTTATTCCGGATGATTATCGCTCCTTTCTCTCTGCCAGGGGCATCTCCCTTCCCGGTCCCGGGCCGGTGCTGACCAGAGGGGGGAAACGGATCGGCACCCACCAGGGGCTGTGGAGGTATACCCAGGGCCAACGCCGGGGGCTGGGTATCGCCTATGCCCATCCCCTGTACGTGATAGACAAGGATGTTCGAACAAACACCCTGGTCGTGGGTTCACGGGACCAACTTCTGGCCGAGGCGTGCATTGCCACCCATCCGAATCTGATGCTTCCGGCCCATCTCTGGCCGGAAAAACTCTTTGTGCAGACCCGGTACCGCCAGCAGGCCGACCAGGCCCGGATCCGGGTCGAGGAGAATGCGCTTTCAGTCGATTTCATCACCCCCCAGGAGGTTCCCACCCCCGGCCAGATACTCACTGTCTACACCCAGGAAGGCCAGGTTCTTGCCGGAGGCATCATTGCCTGACATCTTGCGCGTACGGCTTGTTTTCATTGAGCAACGGCTTGAGGTTACGAGGCCGGCGAGAGAGTTTCAAACCACCCGGAACGGGGCAAGCCGGCCATAAGAGCAAATCAGTCCGTTACCAGCATGAGATCTATTGTCTTTTTTGATCATTTCAGCTACTCACGCACATAGAATGTAACATCTCGTTATCCTCCACCCACGACTGCCCATGCCCTCATTCATCACATATATTCTGACTCCCTTTGCCGCGTTGGGCAGGATGCTTATCGACATCCTGAACGCATGTGGGGCATATACCATCTTTTCGCTCCAGGGATTGATGAAAATTTTTTCTCTGCCGTTCCAGTTTTCCAAAATCATGCAGCAGATCTACTTCATCGGGGCCAAATCCGTGGCCATTATCGCCCTGGTGGCCCTGTTCACCGGGATGGTCCTGGGACTGCAGCTCTACTACACCTTGACACAATTCGGTTCAGAAGGTGCCCTGGGCTCGGCCGTGGCCCTCTCTCTGGTCCGTGAGCTCGGCCCCGTGCTCACCGCAATCATGATCACGGCCCGAGCCGGATCGAGCATGACTGCGGAAATCGGGGTCATGCGCATCTCCGAGCAAATCGATGCCCTGGACACCATGGCCATTGATCCGGTCCGCTTTCTGATCAGTCCGAAGATAGCCGCATCCCTGATCTCCTTCCCCCTGCTCACCGCCCTGTACGATGTGGTCGGGATCCTGGGCGGGTATATCGCCGGGGTGCTTCTTCTTGGTCTGAACAAGGGGATCTATTTCTACCGGGTGGAATCAAGTGTGGTCATGCAGGACGTCACCGGCGGGTTCATCAAGGCCATTGTCTTTGCCTTTCTGGTCTCGACGATCTGCGGTTTCCAGGGATATTTCACCCACACCCGTCAGGGTGGTTTCGGGGCCAAAGGCGTCGGCATGGCCACAACATCGGCGGTGGTCATTTCCTGCGTCTGGATCCTCATAGCCGATTACGTACTCACATCCTTTCTCCTGTAGAATTCCCATGCCCACACCACTTGTCGAATTTAAAAACGTCACCAAACGATTTGGGAACAAAACCATCCTCGATGGGATCGATCTGACCATCAACGAGGGCGAGATCACCACAATCATCGGTAAAAGCGGCGTGGGCAAGAGTGTGTTCCTCAAACACATTATCGGGCTGCTCTCGCCCGATGAAGGGGAAATCGTCTTCATGGGTCGTCCCTTGACCTCCCTGAACCACAAGCAGCGCCAGGAGATGAAACGCGAATGCAGCTACATGTTCCAGCACAATGCCCTGTTCGATTCCCTGACCGTTTTTGAAAATATCGCCCTTCCCCTGCGGGAAAAGACCACCCTTCATTCCCGCGAGATTTCCGGGAAGGTCAGGGCAAAGATGGATCAATTGGAACTGGGGGAAGTGGGCCTCAAATATCCGACCCAGCTTTCCGGGGGGATGCAGAAAAGAGTTGCCCTGGCCAGGGCATTGATCAACGATCCCAAAATCGTTCTTTTTGACGAACCCACAACCGGGCTGGATCCAATCAGAAAAAACGCGGTCCTCTCCATGATCGCCCATTACCAGCAGCGGTTCAATTTTTCGGCCGTGCTTGTTTCCCACGATATTCCGGACGTTTTCTACATTTCCGATCGGGTGGCCATCATTGACGAGGCAAAAATCCTCTTTCAGGGATCACCGCTCAAACTTGAGCAGACCAGACAACCGGTCATTGATGAATTCATCCATAGCCTGGAACTCTTGAAAAATGATCTCAGTGGATTGAGTACAAAAAACCGGCTTCTTGAACATTTTGATCAGGCCCAAAAAAAATGCGCTGAAGACAACACGCCTTTTTGCATCCTGACCATGCGCATGCATGGCCTTTCCGCCGTGACCGAACGAATCGGGGCCATTGCCGCGCACCATGTCGTTGAAAAATTCGCCCGCACCTGGCAAACTATCCTCGACCGGGAACTCTGCGTGGCCTCGTACGACCAACGCACAGCCGTTGGAATTCTGCCCGGCCTATCGACGCAAGAATGTGAAAACATAGCTACGACTATTGTCCAGGGACCCCGCGATGGGCACAACCTGTTCATCGAAGGATTTGACCAGAAGGATGTCACCGCGATGCTCCAGATGGGCTGCACTCCCGGGGACCCCGAAGAAAGCCTGGACAAACATATCGCCCGAAGCACGGCGAATCAAATCACCGTGACCGCAGTTTCATGTTCCGGGCGGAGATATTAACGACCAGGAGGAACGCGCCATGTCATCCATACAACGATTCAAACAGGAATCCATCGTGGGCATCTTTTTTATCATCGGATGCCTCTGCGTTACCTATCTCACTGTCAAACTGGGTAAAATGGAACTCTTCGGCGGCGATTACTATACAATCAATGCTCGATTCACCAATGTCACCGGTCTCAAGACAGGCAGCTTTGTCCAGATGGCCGGGGTCCCCATCGGCCAGGTGGAGTCCATCACCCTGGATACCGAGGATCAGGTGGCCATGGTGGCCTTGAAAATCGAAAAAAACGTGCCCATAGACGAGGACGCTATCGCCTCGGTCAAGACCAGTGGACTGATCGGCGACAAGTATATCAAAATCTCACCAGGCGGCGGCCTCGAGCCCATCACGGAAGATGGGATTATCGTGGACACCGAGTCCACGGTGGATTTCGAGGAATTGATCAGCAAGTATATTTTTGGCAAGGTCTAGAGCGAATCAGCAGCACCAAGGAGCTCTTCTGAAGCGAGTTGTGCATCCGCTGCTGGTAGGTTCCAGATCCGGCGCATCAGGACCTTCACGAACCACACCGACAAACCGTCCGGTTTTCTTCAGATGTTCATGGTGCACACCATCCTCCTTTCAAAGGGCCATTGCCCGAACCCAAGGTAGACACATGTTGCGAACCATCTTTGCCTTTTTTCTGATTATGATTTTTTCAACGCCGCTTCAGGCGACCACAACGCCCATGGAACATGTCAAATCCAATGTCGACCAGGCCATCTTTATCCTGACCAGTCCCGAGTACAAGGGCGAGGCCAATAAGAAACGACAGCAGGAGATGCTGGTCCAGGTGGGAGAAAGTCTGTTCGACTTCAACGATGTCACCCGACTTGCCGTGGGAAAATATTGGAAATCCTTTACCGATGAAGAGCGCCATGAATTCCGGGATCTTTTTTCCCAGCTCCTGCAAAAAATCTACATGGATAAAATCCAGTCCTACAATGGCGAACCCGTCATCTTTTCCAAGGAAACCATTCTCTCGCCCACCAAGGCCAAGGTGAACACCCACATCATGCTCAACGACAAGGAAGTTCCCTTGGATTACATGCTCCGATCCAGAAACGATCAATGGCGGGTCTACGATGTGATTGTCGAGGGGGTCAGCTTGGTCAAGAATTACCGTTCCCAGTTCAGTTCCATCCTTTCCAAGAATCCGCCCAGCGTCCTTCTCGACCAGGTCAGAAAAAAAATCGAACAGTCGGGCAATGAATCATGATTGCCTCCTTGCGTGCCTTTTTCAGCGGCGCCCATCGACCGCAGAAGCTTGGTTCAGCAATGCCCTGCACGCTCTTGCTGGCCGGTGTCCTTCTCCTGTCAGCCTGTGGCTCGAAGACGAATCCGGTCCTGCAGGGTCCTGACCCAGACCCCGGCCGGAACGTAGCTCAAGCCCAGAAAACGCATCACGAAGAATCCCCGGACCCCAGCGGTTCCTCACCCGTCACGACATCTTCGCAAACTTCTTTCGCTCGCCAACCCATCGATGATTCGGCGAAAACCGATCCATGGGATGATGCCCTGGAAGATGAATGGGACGAGGACTATTATGATGACCTGGATGCCGACTACGCCCTCATGGATTCAGAAGGCTCCGGAGCGCAGGTTGCCGACCCACTGGAGCCTTTTAACCGGGCCATGTTCGTCCTCAACGACAAGCTCTACTTCTGGGTGCTCAAGCCTACCGCATCAGTGTACGGCGCCATCTTTCCCGTGCAGATGCGTACCGGAATCAACAATGTCTTTACCAATCTCGCCTTTCCCATCCGCTTTGTCAGCAGTCTCCTGCAGTTTAAATTTGACAAGGCCTTCAAGGAGGTCGGTGCCTTTGCCATGAACACCACCTTCGGTGTGGGCGGGTTGGTCAAGATTTCCGATCATATCGACCCCCTCAAGGACCTCTCTCCTGAAGATCTGGGCCAGACCCTGGCCCACTACGGCGTTGGAGACGGATTTTACATTGTCTGGCCCCTCCTGGGCCCTTCGACGTTGCGTGACACGTCTGGAAGCATTGGAGAATACTTTCTCGATCCGATCAATTATATTGACAAATGGCAAATCCGCCTGGCTCTCAAGGGCGAGAGCACCGTCAATTACACCTCCCTGCACATTGGTGACTACGAGGATCTCAAGGAAGCGTCCATTGATCCCTACGAGGCCCTCAAGGACTTCTACACCCAGCACCGTCGCCACCTTACCCGCGACAGCGAATAACTCACTGGTTTCTCATCTGGAAACGCACCACAAAAAAAGCGCTCTCCCGACTTCGGGGAGAGCGCTTTTTTTGGTGTTTCATCGAGACGTCAGCCGTTACAACTTGCTGGTCAATCCCAACCTGGCAACTACCCGCTCGGCGGCCTCTCGGGTGAAGGATGACTCATCCAGTGTATTCTTGCGAGACGTATCGATGAGTTCATGGGGAGCATTGTGAAGTTCTTTGCCCGGGGTGATTTCATAGGCCTGGGTGAAGGAATCCGTGAAATACATTTCCTGGAACCCGATGAATTTAAGGGCATGGGCTGTCGAGTCGAGAATGGCCAGTTCTCCGGGTTCGAGCAGTCCCGCCTCCCTGGCCTTGAGCAATCCGGCAAAACACTCGCCTCCCTGGGTACAGGCGATGTGCCCGTGTCGATTGACCCGAAGCATTCCTTCGATGATCTCCTGCTCCTGAACCTGGACGACCTTGAAAGCGCCCCCCCGGGTCTCATACTGATCCACCAGAAACTTGACCCTGGGAAAAGAGACCGGATTGCCGATCATGGCCGCCTGGGCCACGCTGGGCCGCACCGTGACCGGGGCGTAGGATCGGGAATCCAAGGGCTGATCATAATACCTGAACACCGGATCGGCATGCGAGGACTGGACGCCTATGATCTTGGGCAGGGTATCAATGATCCCGAGACGGTGCAGTTTCAAAAAGCCCGACATGACCGCCGTGACGTTCCCGGCATTGCCGATGGGCACGAACAGGGCCTTTCCGGCCATCTGCCAATCGTACCACTGGGCCACCTCGTAGGCATAACTTTCCTGCCCGAGAATACGCCAGCCGTTTTTGGAATTGAGCAGCGCGACCCGATAATTGTCTGCCAGATACTCGACTACCTTCATGCAATCGTCGAACACCCCCGGGACCTCCAGGACCAGAGCCCCGCTTCCCAGAGGCTGAGCCAATTGCTGGGGAGTGACCTTGCCCTGGGGAAGAAGAACCACCGATTTCAGGGGATCACCCACATAGGAGGCGTACAGGGCGGCAGCAGCCGAGGTGTCCCCGGTGGAGGCACAGATGGTGATCACGTGTTCCCAGCCATGCTTGCGCACCAGGTGCTTGAGATAACTGAATGCACAGGCCATCCCGCGATCCTTGAAGGATCCGCTGGGATTCTGCCCGTCATTCTTGTAGGCCAATGGCTGGCCGACATACGACTCGAGTGTCTGGGAAGCCCTGACAATGGGCGTATTCCCTTCTCCAAGATACACAATGTCCTCGGGCTCGAGTACCGGAGCCATGAGCTCGTAAAATCTGAAAATGCCTCTCAGACACGTCGTCTTGGTTGCGGCCCGGGCATCGAAAACGTCCTGCCACCCCCGACCGTCGTGAAGATCGCCCAGGGACTCGAGGGTGGTATCTTCCAGGAGAAAAACCCCTCCGCAGTCGGGACAGGTATAGTACAATTCGTCAATGGGATAGGTTGCACCACAAGAGAGGCAGAGGTAGCGCATGGATCCTCTGTAGGTGGGAAATCCGTTCGTTTGGTTCATGGCAGATACATAAAGGGCTGAATGGTTCAGAAAGCAAACTGCAGGGGAACGACGGTTTCAATGAACAGGTCCGCCAGGACACCGAGCAAAAAGACCACGGCCACCAATCCGTTCAAGGTGAAAAAGGCCATATTGACCCGACCCATGTCTTTTTCCGTAATCAGGGTATGTTCGAAAAGCAGGATCAGGGAAACAATCCCCCATGCGGAAAAATACATCCAACCTGCCCCCTGAACCCATCCGGCCAGACCGAAAAAGATCACGGTACAGACATGGGAAAAAGTGGACAGGGCAAGAGCAACAGGGACGCCCAGGGTTGCCGGTGCGGAAAAAAGGGCGTGCTCCCGATCGAAGTCCACATCCTGACTGGAATAGAGCATATCAAAACCCGCGACCCAGAAAAGAACCCCAAGGCCGAGAATCACAGAAACGGGTGTGATCACCGGCTCAAAGGCGATCCAGCCCGCAATGGGAGCCAGAAAATGGACCGAACCAAGGGCATAATGGCAGAGCGGGGTGAATCGCTTGGCAAAGCTGTAACCTGCCGACCAGATCAGGGCAAACGGAGCCAACAGAAAGCAGAGTTCATTGAGTCCCCAGCATGCAGCCCAGAATCCCATGGCACAGATCAGCAGAAACACCTTGGTCTGAAGAGGAGATATCTCTCCTGTAACCAAAGGACGATTCCGGGTCCTGGGATTGGCCGCATCTATGGCCGCATCCGCCAGCCGATTGAACCCCATGGCAAAGGATCGGATCAGAATCATGGCCAGGGTGAGAAGCACAAAAACCCTGGTTCCGGGCCACCCTTCCGCCGCCCAGAAAACACCGACATAGGCGAAGGGGAGGGCAAAGACGGAATGCTCTATCTTGATCATCCGACACAGGATGATGAAGGCACGAAATGTCCGTGCAAGCCAATTGTTGGAATCGGGACGCATGTGCGCTCACCTCATTTACTTCAAGCTTGGAAATTTCTCTCAAAAAGAGACCGGTCACATCGTATTGCTGGCCTGGAGCGAATTTATTTGGCGTATCCCACAGCCCGCTTTTCCCGAATAACCGTCACCTTGATCTGGCCGGGATAGGTCATTTTCTCTTCGATTTTCTTGGCCACATCCTTGCACAGGAGATAGATCCTGTCATCATTCACCTGTTCACAATCGACCATGACCCGCAGTTCGCGTCCGGCCTGGATGGCATAGGCTCTGTTCACCCCTTCAAAGCTGGTTGCGATTCCTTCAAGTTCCTCCAACCGCTTGACATAATTCTCCAAAAGCTCTTTGCGGGCACCGGGACGGGCACCGGACAGAGAATCCGCTGCCTGAACAAGGACGGCGAGCACAGTCTGGGGCGGCACATCCTCGTGATGCGCTGCAATGGCGTGAACGATTTCTTTGGATTCTCCATACTTCTTGGCCAGATCGGCACCAATCTGGGCATGGGGACCTTCAATTTCATGGTCCACAGCCTTGCCCAGGTCATGAAGCAGACCGGCCCGCTTGGCCTTTTTGACATCCATGCCCAGTTCCGCAGCCATGACACCGCACAGAAAGGCCACCTCCAACGAATGGTGGAGAACATTCTGTGAATAACTGGTCCGGTAGTAAAGTTGTCCCAAAAGACGCACAACTTCGGGATGGATGCCATGCACACCAACATCAAAGGTGGCCTGCTCACCGATCTCACGAAGTTTTACATCCATTTCCTGTTCGACCTTTTTGACAACGTCTTCGATCCGGGCTGGATGAATCCGTCCGTCGCTGATGAGCCGCTCCAAAGCCTCCTTGGCAATCTGACGCCTCAGGGGACTATAGGCTGAAAGGACCACGGTTTCCGGGGTGTCATCAATGATCAGATCCACTCCGGTGGCCGCCTCGATGGCTCGAATATTCCGGCCTTCACGGCCAATAATCCGCCCCTTCATATCCTCGCTGGGCAGCTCCACTGTGGAGACGGTTTGTTCGGAGACGTAGTCTCCGGCGTAGCGCTGGATGGCCGTGGCCAGAATCTCACGCGACTTGCGTGTGGCTTTTTCCTGGGCCTCGATCTCTATGACCCGGATCATCTTGGCAGCCTCATGGCGGGTCTGACTCTCTATCTCCTGCATGATCCGCTGCTTGGCCTCTTCGGCTGTCAGACCGGAAACCTGCTCAAGCTTGCGCTCCTCTTCGAGAATGAGATCATCTAGATGTTTGGTCTTATCTATGAGCGATTGTTCCTGTTTAGCCAGTTTCTTTTCCGAACTGACCAACTCACTTTCACGCCTGGTCGTGCTTTCCAGCTTGCTCTCCAAACGCTCCTGCTTTTCCTGAATCCTGGCTTCCAGCCTTTTAACCTCTCTTTCCCGGCCCTTGATGTCCTCTTCCATCTCCTTTTTCTGACGGAAAATTTCATCCTGCCCCTGAAGAAGAACCTCTTTCTTGTGGGCGACAGCCTCCTTGCGCGCCTCGTCGAGAATCTTCTCGGCAAGGCTCTGAGCTTCAATTTCCTGCTTTATATACAATTTGCGCTGAACGATGAACCCTGCACCTGCACCGATTCCGATACAGATAAAGGCGGTAATGATAATTGAACTGAGCATGACAGTCCTCCGTTGCCTTCCGCTGGAATCTTTCCCGAGAAAGATCTCGCACGGAGATTTATGATGATGCCACAAGATACGACTTGGGGCTTATGTGCGTTGGGACAAACGATCGCCTGAAAGTAAAAAAAAGAGTACAAGCGATCGTAAAGGTGAGTCACCCATCAGGACGGCTCAATTGGGATGGAGGAGGTGGCAGGAAAGCCTTGGCGAGGAGATGAGAACGATGTCACTGCAAGAGAACACCGCTCCTAGAACGAATAGATTACCCAGGAAGCCGTGTCATGTGTCAATTTGAACCTCTTATGCGGAGGTGGGCGCCCCCCCGATCCATCAGGCTTCCCGCACAGATGGCGGGCATGCACACAGCAATCGGCTCCGGCTCCCTAGACAGCGTTATTGGCTCAAAAATAACATACATGATCACGAACTTCCCAGGAAAATTTCACATCTACGAATCTTTCTGATTGATACTATCTATCTTATGTAACAGCTGCTCAAGCTGAGTTTCCAGCTCCTGCAGCCGATCAGTACATTGCAGAAAGTCATCAGCAAGGCTAAGTGCCAACACTACCAGCAATTTTTCCTTACTCAGATTCCGCCCCATTTCCAACAGGGGCTGAAACCTCTCCTCCAGAAGTAATCTGGCTTTATCCACTCGCTCAGGACTTGCGTCCGTCTTAAAGGATGTATCCAGACCAAGCAGACTTATCCTATACCCAGCCATTCCTAGTCGAGGTTGACCTCCTGAATCCTGCCCAGAAGGTGTTCAATTTTAGCAAGCACGGCCTCTTTGTTCTGCCGCTCCTTGTCGAGTTGATCCCTGAGAAGCATATTCTCTGCCTCGAGGGTTTCCTTTTTTTCGATCAAAGTTTCGATCTTGTCGGTGAGTTGGGTAAGTACTTCCATATTTTTTGTATGTTTTGTAGCGGCTCGGGCAAAATCAAGCCACCTCATCTTTTCAGATTTTTTTGTTTTGCCCGGGCTATGCATAGTGAGTCATCAGGTACATCTTTGGTTACTACCGTTCCGGCGCCCACAAGAACCCCACGACCAATTCGCACAGGGGCGACCACCGCGGTATTGCTTCCGATGAAGGAGCCGTCTCCAATATGGGTGCGATGTTTGTTCTCGCCATCGTAATTACAGGTAATGGTTCCAGCACCGATATTGACCTCTTTTCCAATGGTCGAATCACCAAGATAGGTCAGATGGCTGGCTTTGCTCCCTTCTCCTAGAACACTCTTCTTGATTTCAACAAAATTGCCGACCTTGGCATTTTGCTCCAGAACAGTCCCAGGCCTGAGTCGAGCATACGGACCAACCGAGCAGTCTTTTCCAACCTGTGTATCATCTATATGTGAAAAGGAATGCACTTGGCAACCATTTAGTTGACTGTTTTCGATCCTGCAATGGGAATGAACCCGTGTTCCGGGGCCGAGCACGGAGCGACCATAGATCTCGCAAGGGCCGGTGATGTCCACACCCGAGGCCAATTCGGCCTTGGGCCCGATGCGAACCAGATCCTTGTTGCGAATGATGACCCCCCTGTCGATCCAGTCCGCAACGATACCGGGACAAAGGCGGTTTTCCGCATCGATGAGCTCCTGAGGGGTGTTGATGCCAAAGAGCTCGGGACCGTCCCCCTGTTCGACAGCGGCCACCTGCATCTCCATGCCGCAGGCAAGATCTACCAATTGCGTGATATATATCTCGTTCTGGGCATTATCGTCGGTCAAATGAGACAAGAGCCTGTCCACTGCATCGACCCGCAAAAAATAGATGCCCGAGTTGACCTCATGAATTTCGTCACCCGGATCCATCTGTGCAAAATCCCGGGCCTCGACGATCGCCCTGACGCTCCCGTCACTCTTGCGAACCACGCGGCCGTAACTTCCGGGATCGTCCAGGATAATGCTCAAAAAGGCTATATCGGCACTCTTTTCAAGCCCTTGTTTGACCAAATCGGCCAGGGCCTGGTCAGAGACAAAGGGAGTATCCCCATTGGCCACGACAACATATTTCACACCGGACTGGCGAATGGTCGACCAGGCGACCTGAAGGGCATGGCCCGTTCCCAGTTGCGGGGACTGAAGAATAAACCGATCCTTGTCATGAGGAAAAGTTGCCTCAATTTCCTCATGGGCAAAGCCGACAACGGTCCAGAGGCGATCTCCAAACAAGGGTTTAAAACGCAGGTACACGTATTCCAGAAGTGGGGTCTCTAGAATGGTCTGAAGCACCTTCGGACGTGTGGAATAGAGCCGGGTACCCTTTCCCCCGGCAAGAATCAGTGCACCGATGGAAGCATCGAACATGGTCGGATTCTCGCTATGAATGAAAGCCCTTACACGTTCTGAGGTCAGAACGTGGGGGCGGTTTTATAAAAAAATTCTGTAACACGCCAATAAATAATATCATTAATTTTTAAATGAACACGAGTGACCTGTCCACCAAAAAAAAGGGAACAGGCCCGATGGCCTGTCCCCATGATTGACGATTCGTGTACCCAAGAACCTACATGCGGCAGGTTCCTTCGGCAACAGCGGACTCGCGGCACTGCATTCGATGCATGGACCTGGCGAGTTGTGCCTGGGCCCGTGCGAAATCGACTTTTTCCTTCTGCTGGGCAAGACGCTTTTCAGCCCGATCAGCTGATTTCCGAGCACGCTCAATGTCAATCTCTTCGGCCTTTTCTGCAACTTCAGCAAGTACAGATACTTTTTCGGAAGAAATCTCTGCGAAACCGCCGGCAATAAAGACATAATACTTCTTGCCGCCCTGTTTGTAATAGAGGCTCCCGATGCCAAGAGCTGACAGAAAAGGTATGTGATTGGGCAAAACGCCGAATTCGCCATTGATGCCTGGAGCACCAACATACTCGACGTCTTCACTGAGCAACTTCCTGTCGGGAGTCACTATCTCAAAATGGATCGTGTTAGCCATATCAACTTACCTTTCTGGTCAAAGATTCTTACATTTCCTTAGCGTGTTCTACAGCCTCATCAATGGAGCCTACATAGTAGAAAGCCTGCTCGGGCAGATCATCATAATCGCCCTCCAAGATACCCTTGAAGCCCTTGATGGTATCTTCGATCTTGACATACCGACCGGCCTTGCCGGTGAACTGTTCGGCAACAAAGAAGGGCTGGGAGAGGAAACGCTGCATTTTACGAGCTCTGGAAACGGTGAGTTTATCTTCGTCAGAGAGCTCATCCATACCCAGAATGGCGATGATATCCTGGAGATCCTTGTATTTCTGAAGGACCATCTGGACCTCACGGGCGATACGGTAATGCTCTTCACCGACCACGTTGGGGTCGAGAATACGAGAGATGGAGTCCAGAGGATCAACGGCCGGGTAGATACCAAGCTCGGCGATCTGACGGGAAAGAACGATGGTTCCGTCGAGATGCGAGAAGGTCGTTGCCGGTGCGGGGTCAGTCAAGTCATCGGCGGGAACGTAAACGGCCTGAACCGAGGTGATGGACCCCTTGTTGGTGGAGGTGATCCGTTCCTGGAGAGCACCGAGGTCAGTACCCAGGGTGGGCTGATAACCAACGGCCGAAGGCATACGTCCGAGCAGTGCGGACACCTCGGAACCGGCCTGGGTGAAACGGAAGATGTTGTCGATGAACAGGAGCACGTCCTGATTTTCTTCATCACGGAAATACTCGGCAGCGGCCAGAGCGGTCAGCGCGACACGGGCACGGGCTCCCGGAGGTTCGTTCATCTGACCGTAGACCAAAGCGGCACGTTCCAGAACCCCGGCGTCCTTCATTTCGTGGTACAGGTCGTTTCCTTCTCGGGTACGTTCACCAACACCGGCGAACACGGAGATACCACCGTGCTGCTTGGCGATGTTGTTGATCATTTCCATTAGGATAACGGTCTTGCCGACACCGGCACCACCAAACATACCCATTTTGCCGCCCTTGGGGAAGGGGATGAGCAGGTCGATGACCTTGACACCTGTTTCCAACACTTCGATCGTGGTGGACTGATCCACGAAATCAGGAGTGGGACGATGAATGGGATAGGTTTTTTCCGAGTTGATGGGGCCCATTTCGTCAACGGGCTTACCGACAACGTTCAGGATACGTCCGAGAGAGGCCTTGCCGACTGGAACGGAGATGGGAGCACCCGTGTCCCTGGCCTCCATGCCGCGAACCAAACCATCGGTTCCGTCCATGGCGATACAACGGACAACATTGTTACCAAGATGCTGGGCTACCTCGACCACCAGGTTGTCCGGCTCATCACTCAAGGTCGGGCTGGTGATGTTGATAGCGTTAAATATATATGGAAGCTTGCCTTCTGGAAACTCCAGGTCCACGACAGCTCCAATAACCTGTACTATTTTTCCGACATTTTCTGCACTCATGCCTTTATGTCCCCCTATGCATTTTTCAACGCTTCAGAACCGCCGACGATATCCATCAACTCCGTGGTGATACCGGCCTGGCGGGCCTTATTATATGCCAACGTAAGACTGTCAGCGAGCTCATCACAGTTCTTGGTGGCGTTATCCATTGCCGTCATGCGGGCAGCATGCTCACTGGCTGACGTGTCAAGAAGCCCTCGATAAATCTGGACCTTGACATACCTCGGCAAGAGTTCGGCCAGAAGGCCTTCAACAGATGGCTCGAAAATATACTCGCTCGAAGCGCCTGTCGTCTCTTCCTCGGCTTCGTTCTGCTCAACCGGCAGAATCTGGTTGGCCACGCTTTCCTGCTTAGCGATGTTGATGAATTTTCCGTACACGATATGTACTTCGTCAAACGTCCCGGAAATATACTTGTCGATGGACTGGACTCCAATGGAATTGGCCAGCTGAAAATCGAAGCTGTTCATGACTTCGACATGTGCCTCGACAGTTTCGTAGGATGTTTTCTTGACAAAGTCTCTGCCTTTTTTACCTACGCAGATAAATTGGACCGTCTTGCCTTCCTCGGATTTCTGCTTGGCCAATCGCTTGGCCGCATTGCACAGGGAGGCGTTGAAACTACCGCACAACCCCTTTTCCGAGGTGACAAGGATGATACCGACCGTTTTTCTCTCTTCTCGTTGCTCCAAAAGAGGATGAACGTTCGCATCAGCCCGGGAGGCAAGATCGGTGAGAATCTCCTGATATTTATCGGCATAGGGACCAAAGCGTTCGATGCGCTGCTGCGCACCACGCAGTTTGGCAGACGAAACCATATTCATGGCCTTGGTGATCTGCTTGGTCTTCTTGACCCCGCTGATCTGTGTCTGAATGTCCCTGAGTGATGCCATTTACTTCTCCTTGTCTCTCTAGGCTTTAAAGGTCTTCTTGAACTCTTCGATGGCAGCAACGAGTTTGTCTTCGGTTTCCTTGCCCAAGTCTCCAGTTTCCTTGATTTCCTTGAGCACATCGGCCTTCTGAGTGTTCATGAATTCCTGCATGGCTGCCTCGAATATCTGGATCTTTTCAACAGGAATCTCGTCCAAAAAGCCCTTTGCCCCTGCGTACAGGGTGACAACCTGATTTTCAACCGGCATGGGTTTGTACTGGGGCTGCTTGAGCAGTTCAACCAGACGCTCACCACGGGTCAGCTTGAGTTTGGTGGACTTATCGAGATCAGAACCGAACTGGGCAAAAGCGGCCAGTTCACGATACTGGGCAAGGTCCAGACGAAGGGTTCCAGCGACCTTTTTCATGGCCTTGATCTGAGCGGCACCACCAACACGGGAGACAGACAGACCAACGTTGATGGCCGGGCGGACACCGGCGTTGAACAGGTTGGGTTCCAGATAGACCTGTCCGTCAGTAATGGAGATAACATTGGTCGGGATGTATGCGGAAACGTCTCCAGCCTGGGTTTCAATGATCGGCAGAGCGGTCATGGAACCGGCGCCCAGGGAATCGTTGACCTTGGAGGCGCGTTCCAGGAGCCGGGAATGGAGATAGAAAACATCGCCGGGGAAGGCCTCACGTCCCGGAGGACGCCGGAGCAGCAGAGACATCTGCCGATACGCAACAGCCTGCTTGGAGAGATCGTCGTAGATGATCAGTGCATGCTGCCCGCTATCGCGGTAGTACTCGGCCATGGTACATCCGGCGTAGGATGCGATATACTGGAGAGATGCGGGTTCGGAAGCGGTTGAAGAGATAACCGTGGTGTATTCCATGGCGCCGTGTTTCTTCAGGGTATCCACAACCTGGGCGACAGTGGACTTTTTCTGACCAACGGCGACGTAGAAGCAATGAACGTCCGTGTTCTTCTGGGCGATGATGGCATCGATACCGACGGCGGTCTTTCCGACCTGACGGTCACCGATGATCAACTCACGCTGTCCGCGACCGATGGGGGTCATGGCATCAATAGCCTTGAGGCCGGTGTACATGGGCTCGTGAACGGATTTACGAGCGATGATACCAGGAGCCTTGATTTCGATCAGACGGGTTTCCTTCGCCTCGATGGGACCCTTGCCGTCGATGGGCTGTCCAAGGGCATCCACAACACGACCCTGAACGGCTTCACCCACAGGAACCTGGACGATACGGCCCGTACGCTTGACCGTGTCACCTTCCTTGATTCCCCTGTCTTCACCGAGAAGAGCGACACCGACACTGTCTTCTTCGAGGTTCAGGACCATACCCATGACGCCACCGGGGAATTCCAAAAGCTCCATGGCCATGGCGTTTTCAACACCATAGACACGGGCGATTCCATCACCTACGGACAGGACCACGCCCGTTTCGCTCATCTCAACCTTTTTATCGTAATCCTTGATCTGGCCTTCGATGATTTGGCTGATTTCTTCTGCTCTGATTTGCATAGCCTCTACTTACCCCTCTTTATATTTTCTTTCAAAATGTCTAGCTGGGCCCTTATGCTGGCATCCAGGACCTTGTCTCCGACCTTGAGCTTAAGGCCCCCCAAAATGTCGGGATCAACCCCATATTCCAAGACAATTTTCTGACCAGACTGCTTTTCGAGCTCTTCCTTGATTTTTTTCTTCAAGGGGTCCGTCAGCTCGATGGCGGTGACAAGATCACCTCGTACAATGCCTTGCACTTCATCCAAAATGACACTGAAGTAGGCCTGTATGTCAGCCAGGCAATCCAAACGATTCTTGTCAGCCAACAAAAAGCAAAAATTTTCTATAACCTTGCAGGGTTTTGTCTTGGCCATCACCTTCGTCATGACGCCTTTCTTCTCTGGAACCGTAAAGACAGGATTACGAAAAAACTTCATGAGTTCAGGGGCGCTTTTCAGCACCTCCACGAGCTGCAAAAGATCGCTGCCGTACTTTTTCAGCTCGGCCTCACCGTTTTCCTGACCAATGGCAAAGAGTGCTCGGGCGTACCTGCGTGCAACTATGTTCCCTGTCAATTTAGCACCACCTTGGTTAGATACTCATTGATCAGACCTTCATGGTCCTTTTTCTTCAGCTGCTTCTGCACCATGATTTCTGCGGCTTCGACAATCTTTTCCGCCATCTCGGCCTTGATGGACTCGACAGCCAGCTTGGCTTCCTGTTCAGCAGCGACCTTTGCCTGGGCCTTGATCTGCTCAGCAGATGCATGGGCCTGATCGATAATGGCCTGCTTGAGCGCATTCCCCTGCGCCTCTGCATCTGCAAGGATCTTGGCCTTTTCAGCCTCGAGGTTGGCAATGCTCGTTTCCACATCGCTCAACTTCTTGGCAGCCTCTTCCTTTCGGGTATCCATATCCTTGAGATCGCTCTCAATCTGATACTTTCGTCCCCGAAAGAATTCAGCTATTCGCTTGCCCGCGACCTTGTAGATGATCCAGGCCAGGATCACAAAATTGATGAACCTGTATAGCAAGTTGAGCAATTTAGAAGAGTCTCCCCCACCGTGCTCCGCTGCCACAACCGCCCCCGCAGAGACGAGCACAAGAAGGAAAGCCATCCCCACCATCTTCAGAGTTCTCAATGCTCCGTCCTCCTTTTTTCTTGGTTTAGGCTTTACTTAGAATTTTGCCGGTAGTCGCCTTGGCGTACTCGTCGACTTTACCTTTAAGGGTGGTCAGGGCCGCTTCGGTTTCAGAAGCGATTTCTTGACGTGCCGCACTGATAAAGGAAGACGCTTCCTTGGATGCTGACTCGACAATAGTTGTTTCTTCCCCGTAGCCCTCTTCCTGCCTGCTCGCGCGAACGACCTGCGCTTCACCACGGGCAGTCGCCAATGCCTCTTCGTAGCTTGCGAGCTTCTCTTCAGCCTGTGCGTTGAAGTCTTCCACCTCGGCCAGCCGACCGGCCAGGTGCTCCGCTCTCCTTTTCAAAATCCCCCGAATGGGACGATAAAGGATCAGGTTCAACACCATCAGCGTGATCAAGAAGTTCACGAACTGGATAAAAAATGTTACATTGAGTTCAATCATGCAGCCCCCTCTGACTATGTGAATTTTTGTTCAATGTCAGCGCGCCTACTAGCCAATTTACTTTTTTCTGTCAAAGGCTTTTTCGAATTTTTCGACCCCGGAATTGGCTTTCAGCCCTTGTCATTCCTGCAAGTTCTGATTTTCACGTATCACCTATGTCAAATCCCCCTCTTGTTCGAGGTTCTTTTCCTCTCCGCTCTGCGGCATCCCTTCGGTTGGGCTCTGCTCTTTATGCATGTTCACCCGTCCGCGCATATCCGCCCCTTCCTCGACCACGAAAAGCGGGGTGTGCAGGGTCCCGAAAAAATGAGATTGTTTGTTCAAAACGGCCTTCTTGGCGGCGATCACCTCTCCGTTGATGGTTCCGCTGAGGACCAATTCCCCGACCTTGAACACCCCCTCGAGCCGGGCGTCCTTGCCGACCACCAGGGTTCCCTCTGAGTCTATTTCCCCGATGAACTCGCCGTCGATGCGCACCGAGCCCTGAAAGGAAAGAGTCCCTTCGTAATGCGTTCCCGCCCCCAAAAAAGCGTTTATCTGATCACGTGCCATGCTTTATCCTCGATATGCTTTCTTGCCGAATGTTACCACTGCAGTCGCAGGATCACTCGAACATTGTCCGTCGATACGCTCCGCTCTGCCCAAGCCCGGTTGGAAGAATCACGACCGGCTTATTGTTTGAATACGTACCGACGCATGGATACATTGAGTACCAGGCCGATGAGACAAAAATTGACCACAGAAGCGCTTCCTCCATAACTGATAAAGGGAAGCGGTATTCCCACCACAGGCATGAGCCCCAGAACCATCCCCATATTGATGAGGATCTGGAGAAAAAAATAAAAAAACACCCCTGCGCAGAGAAGCGAACCAAAATGGTCCTTGGCCTCTTGAGATGTCAATATGATCTGATACAGAAACACACAAAAAAGAATCAAAAGAATCAACGCGCCAACAAATCCCCACTCCTCTCCAAAAACGGCAAAGGCAAAGTCGGTATGCTTTTCGGGCAAAAAACTGAGCTGGCTCTGGGTTCCTTCGAGAAACCCCTTCCCCCAGAACCGTCCCGAACCGATGGCAATCTGCGACTGGATAATATGATACCCCGATCCCAGGGGATCGCTTCCTGGATTGAGGAAGGTCAGGATCCGCTGTTTCTGGTACTCATGAAGAAAAAACCATCCAAAGGGGAGCAGCAGGGGGCCCATCACCAGCAATATCTTGAGAATCTTTGCCTCGATTCCCTTGTACAGGACCATCCCCCCAAGGAGAAGGATTACGGTCAGGGCCGAGCCCAGATCCGGCTGTCTGGCGATCAGGACCGCGGGCACCAAACCGATGAGCATCACCCGGACAAGTAACAACCAATCGAGTTTTTCCGGAATCCTGGCCAGACATTTGGCCCCGAGAACCAGAACACAGATCTTGGCCAACTCGCTGGGCTGGAGGTTGAAAAATCCGAGATCGATCCACCTTTTGGCACCATAGATCGTTTTCCCGAAAAACGGCACGGCCACAAGCAAAAGCATGACCAGGATGAACATGGGCCAGGCCAGGGCCTTGAGATGGCGGTAGTCAAAAAGCATGGTCGCCAGCATGACCGATGCGCCAACCCCTCCCCAGATCAATTGTTTCTGATAATACGGGTCCAGGGACATACCCCCCTCGACCCTCAGGGCACTGGCCGAGTACAGGTTGAGCACCCCCATGGCCAGAAGCACCAGGGTCGTACCCAGAAAAACCCAATCAATGTAAAAAATCAGTCGTCGATCGAACATTATTTTTTCTCTGCAAAAAGATATTCGTACACGGCTCTGACAACAGGACCGGCATCGGAACCCCCGTGACCGCCGTGCTCGACCATGGCCACGACAACATATTTCTTGTCACGCTGGATCCCGAAACTGGCCATCCATGCATGATCCCGCATTCTGTAAGGGATCTCGTGGGTTTCCTTCTTTTCATACTTTTCCTGAAGATTGACCACCTGGGCCGTCCCGGTTTTGCCTCCTATGCGACAGCCCTTCATTCTCAGTCGACGAGCCGTACCGTGTGGATCGTTGACCGTTTCTATCATGGTCTCCCTGATCAGTTCCGCGATCGAGTCGTCAAAGGGAAGCGATTGGGTAGAAAGAACCGGTTCCTCCTTGAGCAGACTGGGTCTGACAAGACGTCCCCCATTGACCAGGGCCCCCAGATAAACAGCCACCTGAAGAGGGGTGACCAGGACGGATCCCTGACCAATGGATACGTTGAGGGTCTCCCCTTTTTGCCATGGCCGTCCATACCGTTTCCACTTCCAGGTGCTGTCAGGTATCAAACCGTTTTTTTCGTGGGGCAAAGCAATCCCCGTGGCGCTGCCAAAGCCGCACTCCTTGGCAAAGGCACTGATCTTCGCGATGCCCAATTCCTCGCCCAGCTTGTAAAAATAGACATCACACGACTCTATCAATGCCCGCTTCAGATCAACGGTACCGTGTCCTCGACGCTTCCAGCATCTGAAGACCCTGTTGCCCAGACGATAGCTTCCCGGACAATAAACCGTATCTTTGGGCCGTACAGTATGATGGTGGAGGCCGCATGCGCCCATGACCAGCTTGAAGACCGATCCGGGCGGATAGGTACTCTGAATGGACCGATTCTGCAGGGGGTGACGAGGATTGGAGAGCAGGGCGTTCCAGGCATCTATCCCGATACCGTCCACAAAGCTGTTGTTGTCATAGGAGGGTTCGCTCACCAGGGCCAACACCTTGCCGGTATCGGGCTCGAGAACGACCACCGACCCGGCATGTGGCTTCAGGGCGTTGGTGGCAACCTTCTGCAACTCCAGATCTATGCTCATGCGAACACTTTCCCCGGCCTCGGGAGCAGCCATCTGCTTCTCGGCCAGGGTTCTGCCCGAGGCATCCACCTCGCATTCCTTGAGTCCTTTTGTGCCGCGCAGCACATCCTCTAGAACATATTCCAGACCCAGCTTGCCGATATTGTCTCCCAGGGCCAACCGGGAATCGGCATTGAGTTCATCCTCATTGGCCTGTGCCACATAGCCGAGAACATGGGTCATCTCGGGGCCCTCGGGATAGTGCCTCTTGGGTCTGACAAGGATGCTCAGGCCCGGCCAGTCGATCACATGTGATTCGATGATTGCGACCTGGTCAAAAGAGATATGCGGGACAAGAATCTGATTATCAAAGGATCTGACCCGTTTTTTTCCCCTCTCGTACTCATTGCGGAGCTGATCCAGGGGGATATCCGTCCACAAGGCCACCTGCGCCAGGGTCCTGTCGACATCCAGGCAGTCCTCCCTGATCAGACTCAGGGCATAGGAGGGTTGATTTTCGGCCAGCAGCACGCCGTTCGTATCCCGAATGAGCCCGCGGGGAGCATACAGACTGTACCGGCGGATTCTATTGTCATGGGCCTTGTTGTCGAAATACGCACCCTTATAGACCTGCAGATACCACAACCGCAAACCAAAAAGGCAGAGAAGAAAGATGACCAGAAAATACAGGAGAACAGGATTCCCCGGCATTCCCTGCAGTTTGTCGCTTTCAATCCCGGACACAAAAAACCGCCTTGAGGAACAATGGATAGATGAATGCCCAGGTCAGGATATAGGCAAAGAATTGCAACGCCATGAGGTGAGGCGGAGTCCAGAATACCACCAGCTCCTGAAGGGATGCCAACCCCATGACCACGATCTCTCGCCAGATGACCAGAACGACCGAAAAAACCATAACAAAAACCACGTTTCCGGGTTCAAGAAGCCATTTTCCTGTCAGGAACATGGCCACCAGCCCGGCGTCGAACAAAAGGATGGATCCGAACGACAAGGCCCCCGTCCCTTCCTGCATGATTCCCCAGATGATCGCGGACCAGATGCACCCTTTCCAGCGATCGGTCTGCAAGAAAACGATCAGACCGGGAGTGAAGAAATCTATTCCTCCAAACCATTCCTGCGCCCAGATGGCCAGAAGGGTGTACCCTATCCACCAGGTCCAGACATTCACGAAGCACCCATACTTTGATCGATGAGGGTTGTATCTTTGATCTCGTCTCGTACGCAGGTGGCGTTGTCTTCCGGCAGAAGAAGCAGAAGTTCTTCCTGCATCTTCGGCCGGACCAAAGGCTGAGCAAGAATATGCTGGAACAAGGAGAGAGGGGAACCGGTCACCTGGGTGACCTGGGCCACGGGAAGTCCTTTGGGAAACATGCCCCCAAGACCCGAAGTGATCAAAATCTCGCCCTGGGGCATGATATCGTTCAAGGGGACATATTTGACCAGCAAGGGGCGGTCGTCTCCCTGGCCTTCGACAATGGCCGGAATTCTGCTCGTGGCACCCATGACCGGGATGTGACTATTGGGATCGACCAGGAGGAGAACCGAAGAAAAATGCAGCCCGGGACGATGCACACGGCCTACCACGCCTCGAGGATCGATGACAGGCGTGTCCTTGACCACTCCCGAACATTGCCCTTTATCAATCACCAAGGAGATCAGGACCGCACTGACGCCGAGACGGTGCCCCACGACACGGGTACCGATCCGTTGCCAGCCGGGCGGAGAGGTGAAGGCAAGAAGCTTTTCCAGACGGGCGGCCTCGTGTTCTTTCTCGCGAGCGCGGTCCAGATCCATGCGCAGATCGTTTCGTTCTCTTCGCAGTGATTCGTTTTCCTGTCTCACGCCGACCAGATAGACATACCTGTCCCAAAACTCGACAACCTCACGATGCACCCGTTTTCCCGGAGCCAGCACACCGCCGACCACCTCAAGACCCGTGGCAACGACAATCCTGTCCAGAAAACCGGTCTTGGCATTCCAGGTATAGATGGCAACATAGGCGACGAGACAAGCGAGCACCACGAAGACGACCCGGCGAGGGCTGAAGGAAAAGGGTCTAATCGACGGTCACCTCTTTAAGAACGTCCATGTTGTCCAGGACCTTGCCTGAGCCCATGACAACGGTTGAAAGAGGATCGTCAACAACAATGATCGGCAGGGAAGTCTCTTCGCGCAGCAATTGATCCAGCCCTTTGAGCAACCCACCCCCGCCGGTAAGCACGATGCCCCGGTCGACGATATCCGCGGCCAGTTCCGGCGGGGTCTGTTCCAGGGCGATGCGCACGGCCTGGACAATGCCGTCCACCTGCTCGGCTATGGCCTTGCGGATCTCCTTGGAGGTGATGGTGATATTCTGGGGGATGCCGGACACCAGATCCCGTCCCTTGATGTCCATCTCCTCTTCGTCTCCGGAGCTGTATGCCGAACCGATGGTTTCCTTGATCTCCTCGGAGGTGCTTTCACCGATGAGCATATTGTACTTGCGTTTGACATACTGCATGATGGCCTCGTCCATCTTGTCTCCGCCGATCCGCACGGACCGGCTGTAGACGATGCCTGCCAGGGAGATGACCGCCACCTCGGTCGTCCCGCCGCCGATATCCACGACCATGTTCGCCGTGGGTTCGGTGATGGGCAACTCGGCCCCGATGGCTGCGGCCATGGGTTCCTCGATGAGATAGACCTCGCGGGCACCGGCGCTTTGCGCAGACTCCTTGACCGCACGCTTTTCCACCTGAGTGATCCCCGTGGGCACACAGATGACGATGCGTGGCCTGACCAGCCGCCTGCTGTTGTGGACCTTGGAGATGAAGTGCCTGAGCATGGCCTCGGTGACCTCGAAGTCAGCAATGACCCCGTCCTTCATGGGGCGGATGGCAACGATATTTCCCGGTGTGCGTCCGAGCATGCGCTTGGCCTCGGCACCCACAGCGAGTACTTTATTGTTTCCGCGGGCATCCCGCTTCACAGCGACCACCGAAGGCTCACGAAGGACAATTCCCTTTCCCTTGACGTACACACATGTATTGGCGGTACCCAGATCAATGGCCAGATCGTTGGAGAAACTGCCGATGATTGCATCAAAAATCCTGGACATAAAACCTCACTTGCCTGCATAAGCACTTCGTTGAGGATCACTGCCGCAATGGCTTGACCCACTGGGCCGTCACGGATGCGCATCCGTCCGCGAACCGGCCCAATCATTGCAAAAACACCGTTATCATCTATCAAAAGAGACCCGACCAGGCAACAGGCGATAGTCCCTTTGCTTCCTGTTTAAAACCGTCTCGATCAACCCGCAACCGGCCACATCCCCATGCGATCACCTTCCCGCTATTTCCCCCTGTCCACCTACTTTTACAACCGGCACGGCAAACGGATTCAAAAAATTCCTCTGGACGCCGGGTTTTCCTGTCCCAACAGGGATGGCTCCCTTTCTTCCAAGGGATGCATCTTCTGTAATCCCCTAGGCTCAGGCACGGGTCAGGCCATAAACGACATTCCTCTTGATGCGCAATACGCCCATTGGAGGACCAGGTTTCAAAAAAAATACAACGCCCACGCATTCCTGGCCTATCTGCAATCCTTCACCAATACCTATGGACCATTGTCCAGGCTGACCCGGGTCCTGGATGCATTACACGGCCTGCCTGAACTCGAAGGGCTGTGCATAGGAACCCGTCCTGATTGCCTGGATAGGCCCAAACTCAAGGCCTTGGCGGCATTTCCAGGATCCGAGAACTGGCTCGACCTGGGCCTGCAATCCGCCAATGACCAGACCCTGATACGAATCAATCGGGGCCACGACGCGGCAAGCTTTGCTCACGCCGCAAACCTGGCAGGGGCCATGGGACTGAAAGTCTGTGCCCATGTCATCGCCGGCCTACCCGGGGAGACCCTGAAGGATTTTTTGGGGACCATCGATTTTGTGAATCAATTGCCTGTCAGGGGGATCAAGATCCACAATCTCTATGTGTGCAAGGGGACCAGCCTGGCTCTCTGGTGGCGACGGGGAGACTACCACCCGTTGAGCCTCGAGGAGTACATTGCATGGGCGGTCCAGGGGTTGACGCATCTGAGGCCGGATATCGTCATCCACAGGATCAACGCAGACCCCCAGCCGGGAGAACTGCTCGCCCCGGACTGGGCCCAGGGCAAATCACACCTTCTTCAAGCCATCGCTCGGGAGCTTGAACGTCGTGACCTCTGGCAGGGCAAATATACGGGCGAACCTTCAGGCCGCCCTCACTGGTTCGATCGCGGCGGCGGACTTCCCGATGAACTTGCCTGAGATGACCTCCCCTCGCCCCCACTCTGTGGGGCGAACAACAATCTCAAGAAGGTCTTTTCCGAAACCCGGTTGACCCCCCGTACCAGGACAAAAACAACAATCAGGGAAAAGATCACCCTTCCGACGAGAATACCCGAAAGGCCGGCCCCCAGAGAAAGCATGAGCAAGGTGTCCTCGATCAGGCTGTGGGACAGCCCCATGAGAGAGAGGGCGAAAAAGATATCCCGCCTGCCGACCCGGTTCTTTTTGACCTCGTGCATGATGAGTCCGCCCCCATATCCGATGCCCATGACCATGCCCACAATAGTCAACGGGGCCGCCTCCTTGCCGATGCCCAGAAGCCGGAGCACCGGATCGAGCCCCCTGATGAGCATCCTGGTGACCCCCAGGGCCGACAGACAGCGCATGAGCACGAGCAGCCCCAGGATGATCAGAAAAATCCAGGCCAGATTTTGGATCTGGGAAAGGGCCCAGGCCGCAAGACCCTGGTCGCCCGGATCGATCTCGAGCAGGAGCACGCTTTCTCCCGAGAGCCATCCGCCCCATTCATAGACATGATGGAGAATCATCCCGAGCACAAAGGCGGAAGCCACACGCAACAGGGCCTGAAACCAGAGCTTGGGGCCGGATTTACGGACAATCTCCAGTTCCACGGGCAGGGAATGGGCCACAAGGATCATGGTCGCCAAAACCGTTGTCTGGGCAGCCGTCAGGCTCTCCTGGGGAGCCAGGGAGACATAGACCACGATCCCGCTGTAAATATTGTTGATCATGGCGGTTGCCCAAACAAGCCCCATACTGCCGGGAAGGCCCACATAGCCCATGATTCCGGACAGGGGATCGGCCAGCAGGTCAATGAAGCCGAACTCCTGCAACACCTTCACCACCACAATGATCGGGATCATGATCTTGAACAGATCACGGCTCACGCTCAAGGCCTCGAGCAGCAGGGAGCGCAGGGAATTGAAAAACGTGGCTGCCATGGTCATCCCTGAATCAGAAGATCTGCTTGAAAAGATCTTCATCGGCCCCGGATTCTGTCATGGGGGACTCTGTCGATCCGCTCGAGGACGGCGTCGTGCTTGTTCGCGTCGGTTCTGTGCCTTGTTTGAACGGCAGAAAGATACTCTTTGTGCTCCCGGGACCAGCCAGCAGACCGGTCTGGGGATCGATCCGGGCCATGACAATACCCGGGGGCTGGGGAAAATCCTGGACAGGATACGTGTCCTCGACCGCCTGTCGATATTCCACCCAGATGGGGGAAGCCGCCCGTGAACCGGTTTCATACTTCCCCATGGGCCGAACCTGATCAAATCCGACATAGACACCGGTTAACAGGTACGGAGTAAATCCCATGAACCAGGCATCCTGCTCGTTATTCGATGTGCCTGTCTTTCCGGCTATTGGCCGACCAAGGGCTCGGGCCCGCCATCCCGTTCCGGATGAAACGACCTGCTGAAGGAGATTGGTAATGATATACGCTGTCTGCGGACTCATCCCCGGGGTCGGAACCAGTTCGGGGGCATAGAGTTCCTTGCCCCAGGCATCCTCCACCCTGGTGATCAGGCGGGGACGAACAACAGTGCCTCCCCGTGCGAAACAGCTGAATGCGGTGCACAGCTCCAGGGGAGTTACCGGCCGGGATCCCAGACTGATGGAAAGATCTTCGGGAAACTCGCCCTCAAGTCCCAACGCATGGGCCCTTTCAATAATCTTCTTGATTCCGATCTGCTGGGCAATTCTAATGGTCACCAGATTCCGGGATTTGACCAGGGCCGTGCGCAGCAAGGTCGGTCCGTAAAAGACCCCTTCAAAATTTTCAGGCTTCCACGTGGAATTGGTTGCACGATTATCATAGACAATGGGCGCATCCAAAACCACAGAGGCCGGGGTGAATCCGTTATCCAATGCCGTGGAATAGACAATGGGCTTGAATCCCGACCCTGGCTGCCTCGATGCCTGGGTAGCCCGGTTATACTGACTCTTGAAAAAATCATACCCCCCCACCAGGGCGACGACATCGCCATTGATGGGATCCAGGGATACCAACGCGCCCTGCACACGGGGCTCCTGTTCCAGGGCCAGCTGCCAGGGCTGGTCACCTTCAGGCACCGTTGCAATGGATGCCCAGACGACATCTCCTGAGTGAACGACGTCACGGGCATCCGAAATCTTGCGAACCTCCTCGGGAGCCTTGGTCACATCAGGAGTTCGTGCCCAGCCCATGGTCTCCACATCGATAAATCCATGGTGATCGCCAAAACGAACCTTGGCACCATCCTTGGAAACCGATTCCACCAGCACCTGGAGCCATTCCCCGGGAAGCAGGGCGTCGACCACAAGGGTGGCATTGCTCAAAAAGCCCTGATACTCAGATGCATCCAGCGAAGTGACAGGGCCTTGCCACCCCCTGCGCTTGGTGGAAGCGCGTAACCCGTTGCGCAAGGCGGTTTCGGCCGGCAATTGATGCGCGAACTCCATGCCTGTTTGCACGGTCAGCCCACCCTTGTAGACCATGTCCTCGCCAAACCGTTCGATCAGTCTTCGCCGAACCTCTTCCAGATAATAGGCTCCCTGTTCCCAGGAGGGATCGGCCATACTCTTGAAGACCAGTTCAAAATCTCTGGCCTCTGAAAACTCCGCCTCAGTGATCCATCCCTGATCCAAAAGTCGCTTGAGCACATAATGCTGGCGCTGAATCGCCCTGTCAGGATGATTCAGGGGCGAATATCGTGAAGGCGCCTTGGGAAGACCCGCCAAAAGGGCCGCCTGCGCCAGGTTCAGATCAGCGGCATGGGTCGCGAAATACTCTCTGGCTGCGGCCTCAACCCCATAGGCACCCGATCCCATGTAAATCTGGTTCAGATAGATGGTCAGGATCTCATCCTTGCTCAGGTATTTCTCCAGACGGTAGGCGAGGATAGCCTCCTTGACCTTGCGGGCATAACTGCGCTCCGGGCTCAGGAGCAGGGATTTGATGACCTGCTGGGTGATGGTACTGCCCCCCTGAACGATTCCCCCGGCCATGACGTTTTTGACCGCAGCCCTGAAAATTCCCGGCAGGTCCACCCCTTCGTGTTCGTAAAACCCGCTGTCCTCAGCAGCCAGAAAGGCCTTGCCCACGACGGGAGCCATCTCGTCCAGGGTGAGCAAGTAACGCCGCTCCTTGTAGAAATAGCCCAGGACCTCATCGTTTCTGGTCATCACCGTGGTCACCAGGGGTGGATTATAATCGGTGATATTCGTGAATCCGGGCAGATCCCTGACCGCCCAGAAATAGATGCCCACCCCTGCCGAAACACCAAGCAGGATGAACACCAGACATGTAATCCCCACAATCTTAAAAAATCTCATAAATGACCTTTGGTACCCGGCAGATGTTCACACAAGCCAATCGGACAGGACACGGGCTCTTCTTCAACAGGCTTTAGAAAGGGTTCATCCCGGATGCATACATACAAACATTTCCAGCCGTTGGGATGATCTATCAAAACAGGGTCAAGATCGGTTCCCTGTCCAAACTCCATGAACGACATACCAGCCAAAGGCAATCACCCTGGCTGGTATGAGAAACATATCGATCCAAACAAAGCTTGTTATTCCGGCGAAGACGCGGCAAACCTCAAACGACCCTTGCCCAGAAGATCGTGCAGGTGAACGATCCCCACCAGCATCATATCCCGGTCCACAATGGGCAGGACAGTGATTTCGCGCGATTCCATGAGATCAAGGATCTCTGCGGCCGGTTGTTCAGGCTTCCCCGCAAGCGGGTGGGTGACCATACAGCCCTCAATGGACCTTTCAGGAACGAGCTCCCCCGCGCATACCATCCGGCGGACGTCCCCATCGGTGAGAATTCCCTGCAGCCTTTTGTGGTCATCGACCACGACAACGGTTCCCAAGCCACCCTCGTTTAAAACCTTCAGGGCCTCGGCAAGAACAACGCCCGCTTGAACCACGGCCTTCGCAGGGGTATGCATGAATTCGGCAACCTTGCTGCTGAGCCGCTGCCCCAGGGCTCCTCCGGGATGATACCGCTTGAAATCACGGGCATCAAAGGATTTCCAGGCGATGAGACAGACAGCCAGGGCGTCACCCAGAGCCAGGGTGGCCGTGGTACTGGCAGTTGGTGCCAAACCCATGGGACAGGCCTCGCGCGGCACCCGGACGCACAGGGTCGCATCCGCAAGCCGGGCCATGGTCGATTCCGTATTCCCGGTCAAGGCGACAATCCTGCCTGCCAATCCCTTGAGAGCTGGAAGAATCGCGTTCAGTTCGTCCGTCTCCCCGCTATAGGAAATGGCCACGACCACATCCTCGGACCGGATCATCCCCAGATCCCCATGCGCCCCTTCCACCGGATGGAGGAAGAATGCCGGGGTACCCGTACTGCTCAAGGTGGCCGCGATCTTCCGACCGACCAGGCCGGATTTGCCGATACCCGTGATCACGATCCGCCCGGTACAGGTAGCCATCCAGGTCAAGGCGGTAACAAACTCGGAGCCAATAACGGCTTCGACTGCAGCGAGCCCTTCCCGCTCGATGGCCAGGACCTGCCGGGCCATACGCATCCATTCTCGAGGTGTTTTGGGAGATATACAGGTTTCGGTCATACCATCACTTCCGAACTACTCTTCCGGGTCTTCCAGACACATCTTGCCGCACCCCTGCCCGGGCAGAACCGGATAGACCCCGTTGAAGCAGGCAAGACAATAGCCGTCGTCTCTGCCCAATGCCTGCTTGAGCCCGTCGATGGAGAGATAGTGCAACGAATCCAGACCGATAAATTTGGCGATATCGAAAACAGCGTGGTTGGCCGCGATGAGCTCCCCCTTGGAGGAAAAATCAATTCCGTAATAACAGGGGTGCTTGATGGGGGGGCAACTGACCCGCATGTGGATCTCCTTGGCGCCCATGGCCCGGAGACTCTTGACCCGGGTCTTGATGGTCGTGCCCCTGACAATGGAATCCTCCACAATGACAATCTTCTTTCCCTTGATCATGCTCTTGACAGGATTGAGCTTCACCCGGGCTGCGAAATCCCGCATGCCCTGAGTGGGCTGAATAAAGGTTCTGCCCACATAGTGATTCCGAATCATGGCATTTTCATAGGGAAGGCCGGATTCATGGGAATAGCCGACAGCCGCATACATCCCGGAATCCGGAAAGGGCATCACATAATCGGCCTTGACCGGGGCCTCCCGGGCCAGAATGGCGCCCATACGCTTCCTGGCGGCATAGACTTCCTCGTCGAACACAATGGAATCGGGTCGGGCAAAATAGATGAGCTCAAAGGCGCACGAGGCACTGACTGCCGGTTCCGCATATTGGATGCTTCGAAGTCCGCCTTCCTCGATGATCAACATTTCCCCTGGTCGGACACAGCGCATGTACTCGGCATCGAGCAGGTCAAAAGCACAGGTCTCCGAGGCCAGCACATAGGAGGTTCCAACCCGCCCCAGGGCCAGAGGACGGAATCCCCATGGATCACGGATAGCTATAAGTTTGTTGTCGATTTGCAGAAGCAGACTGAAAGCCCCCTTGATCTCCTGACAGGCCTTGGCCACGGCCTCCTCGACGCCTGAACCGTTCATATGCTTGGCTATGAGATGGACGATGATCTCACTGTCCATTGTCGTCTGAAACAGGGAGCCCGAATTCTCCAAGGTATTGCGCAGCTCCATGGTGTTGACCAGATTGCCATTGTGGGCAACGGCCATGTGCATGCCTTTGTACCGGACCATGAAGGGCTGGGCGTTGCGGATCAGGGAGGCGCCCGTGGTCGAATAGCGGATATGCCCCATGGCCACATCGCCCTTGAGCTGATGTCCAAGGTGGCGTTCCTCAAAAACATCGGCCACCAGGCCCATGCCCCGTTGCTCACGGAGCTTTTCTCCGTCCCAGGTGACTATTCCGGCGCTTTCCTGCCCCCGGTGTTGCAAGGCATATAACCCGAAATAGGTCATCCTGGCAGCTTCTTCATGCCCATAAATACCGAACAGACCGCAATATTCTTTTTTCATTGATTAACAGTGGTAATACGTTGAAATGAAGGTTGGCTGAGAGATACTATCCACGTTGCAAAAAACATGAAGCGGCATGCTTTTTCAAAGTCACCTACATAAGCCGCCGCTTGAGTTCGCTCTCACTGTAGTATTCCTGCAACGACTTGACTTCCATCTCGTTACAGGCCCTTTTCTTGACCGCCCAGGCCAAGGCCTTGGCCCCGGAAAGCGTGGTCGTGTAAGGCAGCCCGTACAAGACCGCAGCCTGACGCAGTGCCGAGGAATCCTGGATGGTCTTCTTACCCGAAGAGGTGTTGATTACGAACTGGATCTCCCCGTTCTTGATGGCGTCGACCACATTGGGTCGCCCCTCATAGACCTTGTTCACCAATACGGTCTCAACCCCGTGCTCGCCCAGATAGGCCCGTGTTCCCCGGGTAGTCATGATTCTGAAACCGAGTTCGCTGAAAATCCGGGCCGGTTCCACGATCTCGGACTTGTCCTTGTCGTTCACAGAGATGAAGATGGTTCCCGAGGTCGGCGGAAAAACTCCCGCAGCCATAAGGCTCTTCATGTAGGCCAGACCTACCGAAGGATCGATGCCCATGACCTCGCCGGTGGAACGCATCTCGGGTCCGAGAATGACGTCCACGCCGGGAAAACGCTCAAAAGGAAGCACCGCCTCCTTGACCGAATAATAACCCCGTTTCCTGAGGGACCAGGGATCGAGGTCCTCGAGTTTCTCCCCGAGAAGCACCCTGGTGGCATACCGGGCCAGCGGCACGCCCGTGGCCTTGCTCACAAAGGGCACGGTCCGGGAGGCCCGTGGATTGACCTCGATGATATAGATCTTGTTGTCCTTGATGGCGAATTGAATGTTCATCAATCCGACAACGCCCAGCTCCCTGGCAAGGGCCTTGGTCTGCCGGCGGATCTCGTAGATGAATTCATCGTCAATGGTATGGGGCGGAAGCACGCAGGCCGAATCTCCGGAATGGATGCCCGCCTCTTCAATATGCTCCATGACCCCGGCGACATAACAATCCTTTCCGTCGCTCAGCGCGTCCACGTCCATCTCAATGGCATTTTCCAGAAACTTGTCCACCAGGATGGGATGTTCCGGTGAAACAACAACGGCCTCGCGAAAATAGGTTCTGAGCTCGCTCTCGTCATAAACGATTTCCATGGCCCGTCCGCCAAGAACATAGGAAGGACGGACAACCACCGGATAGGTAATCTTTTCGGCAATGGCCACGGCCTGTTCCACGGACATGGCGGTACCGTTTTCCGGCTGGAGCAGATCGAGCTTCTGGATCAACGCCTGAAAGCGTTCCCGATCCTCGGCCCGGTCAATACTGTCCGGCGAGGTCCCCAGGATGTGCACACCTGCACGGAGCAGAGGCACGGCGAGATTGAGGGGCGTCTGACCACCGAATTGGACAATCACACCGTCAGGCTGTTCCTGTTCCACGATGTTCAGGACGTCTTCCTGGGTCAGGGGCTCGAAATACAGACGATCCGAGGTATCGTAGTCCGTGCTTACGGTCTCGGGATTGGAATTGACCATGATCGATTCCACGCCCATCTCCTTCAAGGCATAGGAGGCGTGAACACAGCAGTAGTCGAACTCGATGCCCTGACCAATACGGTTAGGGCCGCCCCCGAGAATGACCACCTTCTTGCGGTCGCTGGGCCGGGCCTCGTTCTCCCGTTCATAGGTGGAATAAAAATACGGTGTATAGGCCTCGAACTCCGCCGAACAGGTATCCACCAGCTTATAGGTGGGCAGAATCCCGGCCTGTTTGCGCATCCTGCGGATGTCGTTTTCATCCTTTTTCCACAATGTCGCCAGCTGCCTGTCGGAAAAACCGTTCTTTTTGGCCTTTTTGAGAAGAGTCACAATGGCTTCGTTGTTTACGGACACATTGTGATCCAATCCCCCCTGCTTGATCTCTCGTTCCAGATCGATGATCTGGGAGATCTGATCCAGAAACCAGGGATCCACGGACGTGGCCTCGAAAATCTCCTCCTGGGTGATTCCCGACAGCAGGGCCGTTCGAATCTGATAGAGCCGGTTGGAATTCGGCTGACGCAGGGTGGCCAACTGCTCTTCCCTGTCCGGCCTGTCAGCGTAGTACTCCTTGCCCAGGCCCGGGAATCCGGTTTCCAGGGAGCGAACGCCCTTTTGCAAGGCCTCCTTGAAGGTTCGCCCAATGGCCATGGTCTCGCCCACGCTTTTCATGGCCGTTGTCAGATAATCCTTGGTCCCGGGAAATTTTTCAAAGGTAAAACGGGGGATCTTGATCACGCAGTAGTCAATGGCCGGTTCGAACGAGGCCATGGTCTCCCGGGTGATATCATTGGGCAGTTCGTCCAGGGTGTACCCGATGGCCAGCTTGGCAGCGATCTTGGCAATGGGAAATCCGGTGGCCTTGGATGCCAGGGCCGAGGACCGGGAGACACGCGGGTTCATTTCAATGACCATCATATCGCCGTTGGCCGGGTTCAGGGCGAATTGGACATTGGAACCACCGGTTTCCACCCCGATCTCGCGCATGATGGCCAAAGAGGCATCGCGCATCATCTGATATTCGTCGTCCGTCAATGTCTGGGCCGGCGCCACGGTGATGGAATCCCCGGTATGCACCCCCATGGGATCGAGATTTTCGATGGAACAAATGATCACGCAGTTGTCATTCTTGTCCCGCATGACCTCGAGCTCGTATTCCTTCCATCCGAGCAGGGATTCCTCGAGCATGACCTCGCTGGTCAGGCTGGCCGTGAGTCCATGGCTGGCAATGTCCTCGAGATCTTCTCTGTTGTAGGCGACACCGCCGCCTGTTCCGCCCAGGGTGTAGGCCGGGCGGACAATGAGAGGAAAGGAGAGCTTGCCCGCCCACTCCCGGACATCGTCCATGTTCCGGGCGATCCCGCTTTTGGGAACCTCCAACCCGATATTGTCCATGGCCTTGCGAAACTGCCGACGACTTTCGGCCTTTTGAATGACCGGCAACGAGGCGCCGATGAGTTCCACCCCATATTTGTCCAGGACGCCGTTTTGGGCAACGGCCACCGCGGTATTCAATCCGGTCTGGCCGCCCAGGGTGGGCAGCAGGGCATCGGGGCGTTCCTTGGCAATGATCCGGGCCACGATCTCCGGCTCGATGGGTTCCACATAGGTCCTGTCGGCCAGTTCGGGGTCGGTCATGATGGTCGCCGGATTGGAATTGACAAGGATAACCTCGTAGCCTTCCTCCTTGAGCGCCTTGATGGCCTGGGTCCCGGAGTAGTCGAACTCACAGGCCTGTCCGATGACAATAGGGCCGGAGCCGATAAGCATGATCTTGTGGATGTCTGTTCTTTTGGGCATGGGCTATTCGTGGGGGGATGGAGTGTAGAAAAGGGGTTTGACGCGTAAACGAAGCACGGACCGGGTGTATGCTATTAGCCCCTGACGGGCAAGGGATTTGAGGCAGGCTTCGCACCCGGATAACGGCAGCCCGGTCATCCTGGGCAGGGCCTCGCGGAAGGCGGCCAGATTATCCCGGGAATCCAGATACAGAAGCGTGGCCAGGACCAACTTTTCGTCCTGGGACAGATCGGGATTCCCGAGCACTGCCTTGCGGAAGCCCTCGGGAAGTTCAAGGAGCCGCTTCAGACCGGCTTCGTGAAAAAAGTCGTCCAGGGAAGACATGGGTCCTCGGTAGTGAGTATGCAGGGCACAGTACACAGTATGGAGTGCGCAGGATGCAGTACGCAGTGCGCAGTTTGGTTACGGACTATATGGATGTCGAGTCCTGAAAAAAAAGTTGTCATTTTTGGGGCTGATTTTTCGCCCCTCGTCGTCATCCCGGCTCCCGCCAGTTACAGATAAGGCCTGCCAACCCCACTGCGTTCGCTGAGCATTTTCTGCGCACTGTGTACTGCGCACTGCGCACTATTATAGTACTGCGCACTGCGTCCTTTTGCTACATGCTGCGCACTTTTTCTATCCTACGAAACCTTGCTTCCGCCAGGAACCTTCCTGCTCGGCCCCAGCAACGCGAGTCCTTCTTCGGTTCTGACCGCCAGGACCATGCCCTGGGAGACCACGCCCCGGAGTTTGCGGGGTTTCAGGTTGGCGACGACCACGACCTGTCTGCCGACCAGGTCCTCGGGTTTCCAGGATTCCGCCAATCCGCCCACCACCTGTCGGGGGTTCTCCTCTCCCAGATCGATGGTCATCAGGAGCAGCTTGTCCGTCTTTGGGACCGGCTCGGCCGCGACCACGGTTCCCACGCGCAGATCCACCTTCTGGAAATCCTCGAATTCGATAAATGCCTGCTCGTCCTTCTTCGTGGCGGATTTTTCCGGGGAAACCGTCTTTGCAGAACCGGCTTCCTCCTGATCCAGACGGAGCTCCTGACGTGGGAACACATTGGATTTTGCAGCCACCTCTGTTCCCGGAACCAGCCCGCTCCAATGCGTGGGTTCTCCGGCCAGATCAAGGGCCTTGAGATCAAAGGTGATCCCGAGCTGGGCAAGCATGGTCTCGCAGGCTTCCGGCATGACGGGCCACAGGTGCACGGCCACCTTGCGCATCCCTTCCAGCAGAACATACAGGACCGTTCCAAGCCGTTTGGTGTCCCCCTGTTTGGCCAGGGTCCACGGAGCCTGGGTGTCCACGTATTTGTTCAGGAAACGAACCAGTTCCCACAATGCGTCCAGGGACCTGGACACCTTGAACCGGGGAAAAAGCTCCTGAAAATTTTCCAGGGCATTGGTGCCCAGTTCGATGGCCTCCTGGTCGTCCTCGGTCAGCTCGCCGCACTCGGGAACCACGCTCTTGAAGTACTTCTTGGTCATGGACAGAACGCGGCTGAACAGGTTGCCCAGATCGTTGGCCAGATCGGCATTGAGACGACCGACCAGGGCCTCTTCGGAAAACGAGGCGTCCGATCCGAAGCGCATCTCCCGAAGCAGAAAATACCGGAAGGGATCGAGCCCGTATTTGGTGGCCATGGACAGGGGTTCGACCACATTGCCCAAACTCTTGGACATCTTGGTCTCATTCACGGTCCAGTACCCGTGCACCCGGAGGCCCTTGAAAAGGGGAATTCCTGCCGACATGAGCATGGTCGGCCAGAACACGGCATGGGGCTTCAGGATATCCTTGGCCACCAGATGATGGGCCCCGGGCCAGAACCGGGCGAATTTCTCTCCGTCCGGGTAGTCCAGGGAGGAGATGTAGTTGAGCAGCGCGTCGAACCAGACATAGGTGACAAAATTCTCGTCAAAGGGAAGTTCGATCCCCCAGGTCAATCGGGACTTGGGACGGGAGATGCACAGATCCCCCAGGTCTTCCTTGAGCATGGCCAGTACCTCGTTGCGGTACCGTTCCGGCTGGATGAATTCCGGGTGGGTCTCGATATGCTCCCTGAGTTGATCGAAATACTTGGCCATACGGAAAAAATAATTTTTTTCCTTGATGTAGGTGGGCTTGGTCAGGTGATCCGGACACATCCCGTCGACCAGTTCCTTTTCCGTGTAGAACCGCTCGCACCCGTAACAATAATGTCCGCCATACTCATGAAAATAGATATCCCCGTTGTCATAAACCTTCTGGAGAACCTTCTGGACGATCTTCTTGTGCCTGGAATCGGTTGTCCGGACAAAATAATCATTGGAAATGTTCAGCCTGGGCCACAGATCCCGAAACAACCCGCTGATATGGTCGGTGTATTCCTGGGGAGACTGGCCGTTCTTCTCGGCGGCCTGAACGATCTTGTCGCCGTGCTCGTCCGTACCGGTCAGAAAAAAGGTCGCGTCCCCTGCCAGACGATGGAACCGACTCTGGGCATCAGCGACAATAGTGGTATAACCGTGCCCTAGATGGGGCTTGGCATTGACATAATAGATGGGCGTCGAAAGAAAAAACGAATCCAAGGCCTATTCTCCTTGTTGGGTTGTTGCGTGAAAGGCTTATCTGAGGACCGGCTGTCCCTTCATGAAGAAGCAGTTGGTTTCTTTGGGCCGGATTTCTTGCGGGATCGCCGTTTACGGGAGGGTTTGCGTCGTTTGTTCGCCCCTTTGGGCGGGGCATCCGCCTTCTTGTTCGGATCCTGTTTTTGGGGAGGTTTCGGCTTGCCCGGCTTTTTCTTCTCCCCGGAACCACCTGAAGGACGAGGTCCTTTCTTGGGTTTTTTGGGAGGTCTGTCGCCGCGGTCCCTGGACCGTGCAGGTTTATCCGTGGACCGGGGTTTCCCTTCGGGGCTGATCTCTTCCTGCGCGACCGGCTGCTTGTCAACGTTCCGTTTACGTCGCTCTGGTTGTTCCGGGCGGCCGGATTCGGAAACCGGTTTGCCGGGTGGATGGGGGTGTCGGGTCACGGGTTTGCCGGTGACAATTTCCTGCCACTCATCCAGAGAGACCTCGCGTTCCTGGTTGTCTTCGGTCAGCACAACCACGGAATCCCGGAACATATTGCTGCGCAGAGTCTTCATGGGTCCCAGGGAGGTATTGAATTTTTTGCCCATCTTGGGAACCCGTTTCTGGAAATCCGCATAGCAGTCCTTTTCATAGGCCAGGCAGCAGAGCAGCCTGCCGCAGACACCGGAAATCTTGGCCGGATTCAGAAACAGATTCTGATCCTTGGCCATTTTGATGGTCACGGGCTCGAACTTGCGCAAAAACCGCCGACAGCAGCAGACCTGGCCGCAATTGCCCACAGCCCCGAGCATCTGGGTCTCGTGGCGCACCCCGATCTGGCGCAGCTCGATCCGGGTACGATAGGCCCGGACAAGATCCTTGACCAGTTCCCTGAAATCGATCCGCCCGGGCGCGGTGAAGTAGAAAACCATCTTGCTCCGGTCGAAATAGACATCCACATCGACCAGCTTCATCTCCAGCTTGTGGGAGACAATGCACTCACGGCAATGCTGGAAGGCCTCCCGGGCCAATTTTTCATTTTTTTCCCGTTCTCTGAGATCTTCCGGGGTGGCCAGCCGATAGATGGGTTTCAACGCATCCTCGGTCAGCTCCCCGGGAGGGGCTGACCGCTGGTCCACGACATTGCCCAGGCCAAGACCCTCTTCGGTCTTGACCAGAACCACATCTCCGGTCTTGACCACATAGGGTCGGGCGTCAAAATAATAGATCTGCCCCTGATCCCGGAACTTCACTCCTACGACATGCCCCATATATCACGATTCTCCGAGCAATCTCTTGGCGATAACCTTGGCGGCCCTGCGGCCGGCACCCATGGCCATGACCACCGTGGCCGATCCGGTCACGATGTCACCACCTGCAAAGACCATGGGAATGCTGGTCTCCCCGGTCTGGTCATCTCCCTCGATATAGCCCCATTTAGTCTGTTTCAATTCCGGAGTCGCGCCAAGCAACACCGGGTTGGGTCCTGTGCCCAGGGCGAGGATGGCAAGATCCACCGGCAGGACATAGGTTTCCCCTTCAATACAACACGGCCGGCACCGACCGCTCTCATCGGGTTCTCCCAGTTCCATCCGCTGCAGACGGATACCGGTCAGATTTCCCGTGTCATCTCCTTCAAAGGACAGAGGCTGGGCCAGACATTCCAGGCAGACCCCCTCTTCCAGGGCGTGCTCCAATTCTTCCCTGCGCGCAGGCATCTCGTTCTTGGTCCTGCGATAGACGATACTCACCTTTTCCGCACCCAGCCGAAGGGCTGTGCGGGCCGAATCCATGGCCACGTTGCCGCCGCCGAAAACGGCCACATGCCGTCCCCGGGGAACCGGGGTGTCATACTCGGGAAAACGGTATCCCTTCATCAGATTGACCCGGGTCAAAAATTCATTGGCCGAGTACACTCCGATCAGGGATTCCCCCGGGATGTTCAGAAATTTGGGCAGCCCGGCACCCACGCCGATGAAAACCGCCTTGTACCCCTGGGCAAAGAGATCATCGATGGTCACGGTCATCCCGCCGACCTGGTTGGTCACAAACTCCACACCCTGCATCTTGAGAAATTCCACCTCGGTATGCACAATGGACTTGGGGAGCCTGAATTCGGGAATCCCGTAGGTCAGTACCCCGCCCAGCTCGTGCAGTGCCTCGAACACAGTCACCTTGATCCCTTTGGCCGCCAGATAGCCGGCCACCGTCAGGCTGCTTGGTCCCGATCCAATGGCCGCGACCTTGATGTCCTCGCGAAGCATGGGACAATCGTCCCTGCCCGTGAGGGCGTCACACGGGTTCTCGGCATAATAGGAATCCGCAACAAACCGCTCCAGCCGACCAATAGCGATGGGTTTGCCCGTGGGGGCCAATTTGCAATGCCCTTCACACTGGTGTTCCTGGGGGCAGACCCGTCCGCACACAGCGGGCAGGCTGTTGGTTTCCTTGATAACTCCATAAGCCGTTTCAATATCTCCCTGGGAAACGGCCCGGATGAACGCCTTGCAGTCGACCTCCACCGGACAGCCGCTCTGGCAGGTCGGGTTTTTGCATTGCAGACAGCGCGCGGCCTCCATCATGGCCTGCTCACGGGTGTAGCCCAGGGCCACTTCATTGAAATTGGTGCACCGAACCCGGGGATCCTGCATGGGCATGTCAACGCGTGGTTGGATTTTGCTCTTTTTAGCCATGGCATTCACAATAGGTTTTGTAGGAGTCCTGCTCCTGTTCGCGAAATGAACCCAACCGCCGCATCAACTCCTCAAAATCCACACTATGGGCGTCGAATTCCGGTCCGTCCACACAGGCAAAGCGCGTCTTTCCCCCAACGGTCACCCTGCATGCCCCGCACATACCTATGCCGTCAACCATAATCGGGTTCAGGCTGACAATGGTCCTGACCTTGAACGGACGGGTGGTCTCGGCAACGGCACGCATCATGGGCACGGGCCCCACACCGACCACCTCGCCCACATCCGGATCACTTTCCAGACGTCGGGCCAAAACCTCGGTGACAAACCCCTTGTGCCCATAACTGCCGTCATCCGTGGCAATCAGAACCTCGTCGCAAAAGGAACCGAGTTCCTCTTCAAAGAGCAACAGGTCCTTGCTCCGTGCGCCGATGATGGCCACCACCCTGTTTCCTGCCCCGTGGTGCCCCTTGGCGATATGGTGCATGGCCGCAATGCCGGTACCTCCGCCCACGCAGATGACCGTACCGACCTTGTCCAACCGGGTGGGCTTGCCCAGGGGGCCGCAGAGATCGAGGATCGCATCGCCCTGGACCAGTTTTTCGAGCATAGCCGTGGTCTTGCCGAGAACCATGTACACGATGGTGATGGTGCCGGCCTCGGGATCGGTATCGGCGATGGTCAGGGGAATGCGTTCTCCCTCGGGCGAAAGCCGCAGGACGACGAAATTGCCGGGCCGGGCCTTCACGGCGATATCCGGGGCGTCAATGACCATTTCACTCACCCTGCCCGGGATGAGTCCCTTTTTTTTGACGATCGTGCTTGGCATATGTTCTCCTGCGGCTGTCTTTTTTCCCTTTCTCCCGAAAAAACACGACTTCGGAATGATCGGTATTCTCATTGCATAGCAAAAAAGTTGCACTGTCGACTTGTCAAAACGCCGTCAACATCGTATCTGTAAAGCAACCTTTAGACAATGGTTGCAACCCGACACGGTGAACGGATGCGTACCCCCCCGGCATATCAGACGCAAGCCCTGACCTTTCCCCCTTCCGGATCCCTTGAATCACGGAAAAGTCAGGAAGAAAACATGGAAAGATCTCTTTCCGTGCGTCTGGGCAAGTTCGGGATCACCTACACCACCCAGGAAGGTTCGTCCGATCAGGCTTCCTCACGGAAGGAAGTATCCTCTCGGCCGACAACCAGCTTTGCCCAGGAATTCTCGCTGGCCCTGGCCAGGGAGTCCGGGTCGACCCCCTCCCTTTCAAGCCGGTCCTACCAGGGTTCCCAGAAGCCCAATCGCCTTGCCCAGAACCAGGCATTCCAGGCCTATACCTTTCAGGCCGATTATCAGGCAGCGGTCTCGACGCCGAGTTTCTCCGCCATGGTCTAGCTGCAGGCATGGCCTGCAGCTAGGCAACAATCCCTCTTCACGAACCATCACCATACAAGGGGCGATACCAGAACTCCCCATGGCAACCTTGGTCTCATCCAGGGACCTGAAATGTCCTTGCTGGGACTCTCCCGCCGAACCCGCTTTCATGCTGCGCCCACAAGCTCCTTGAGCCTGGCAAATGCCGTGTCGATACCCTGGGCATTGGTCCCCCCGGCCTGGGCCAGATCCGGGCGACCGCCACCGCCACCGTGTATCTCGGCGGCAACGGGTTTGATCAGCCCCGGTGCGGTGAACCGGTCGTGCAGATTCCTGCCCACAAAAAGAAGCAGGATGACCTTTTCCCCGATCTCAGCAGTCAGACCGATCACCCCGTCGGTCAGCTTGGACCGCAGATCATCCATCAAAGTTCGCAGGGCGTTCACGTCCTGGGCCTCGGTCCTCAACGTCAAAACCTTGACCCCGCCGATTTCCTCGACCCCCTGGATCAGATCTTTACCCTGGGAGGCCAGCAGCTTTTCCTGCAGGGATTTGTTTTCCCGGTTCAGCTCCTTGACCTGCCCCTTGAGGGCCCGAACCCTGGTCATCAATTCACCGGACTGGCTCTTGAGCTCATGGGCGACCTCGTCGTGCTCGGCCCTGAGTTCCTTCCAATGTGCAAGGGCGTCCCATCCGGTCAGGGCCTCGATGCGGCGCACACCCGAGGCAATGCCCGATTCCGAAAGGATGCAAAAGCTCCCCGCCTGACCCGTGGACCGAAGATGGGTTCCCCCACACAATTCCGTGGAAACCCCGGGCACTTCGACCACCCGGACCTGTTCTTCATACTTTTCGCCGAACAGGGCCATGGCGTCCTTGGCCCGGGCCTCTTCCAAAGACATGACCTGGGTGGTCAGGCTCACATTGGCCAGGATGGAGGCATTGACCTCGTCCTCGACCCGGCCGATCTCATCCGGGGTCATGGGAGCGATATGGGTGAAATCAAACCGCAACCGCTTGGACGTGACCAGGGAGCCCGACTGTTTGACATGTTTGCCAAGTACCTTCTGCAGGGCAGCCTGGAGCAGATGGGTGCAGGTGTGGTTGCGGGCCGTTGCAATCCGCACCCCTTCCTCCACCGTGAGTCCGGCCTCCTGATCCAGGGAGATGGCGCCTTCGCTGACGACCACTTCGTGAACCACCAGCTGGGGAGAGGGTTTGAGGGTATTCACCACCTGCGCCGTACCCGTGGGGGTGACCAGGGAGCCCGTGTCCCCAACCTGGCCGCCTGATTCCCCATAGAACGGGGTCTGTGCGGTGAGGACATATCCTTTGGCCTCCCGGGCAAGCTGATCCACATTCTGTCCCTTGTCGTCGAGAAGGGTCACGATCCGGCTCTCCGCACACAGGGTGTCATAGCCCACGAACCGGGTCTGCATGCCCGCCTCAAGAAGCCTGACAAACCGGGCAGCAACGTCCTTCTCGCCGGACCCTGACCAGGCCTCCTTGGATTTGCGTTTTTGTTCGGCCATAAAGGCGTTGAACCCGGCCTCATCTACGGACATGGACTGTTTTTCAGCGACATCGTTGACGATATCCAGGGGAAATCCATAGGTATCGTACAACTTGAAGGCCACTTCTCCGGACAGGACCTGTTTTCCCGCGTCCCTGAGCTGTTCCATCTCCTGCTCCAGGATGGCCAGCCCCTTGTCCAGGGTCTGGCTGAAACGGTCCTCCTCCTTCTTGATCACCGAGACCATGAAATCCTGATTGTCCCGGAGCTCGGAAAAGAAATCGCCCATCTCTTTGACCACGGTCCGGGCCTGTTCATACAAAAAGGGTTCCTGCATGCCCATGAGACGCCCGAATCTGAAGGCCCGGCGGATGAGACGCCTCAGAACATATCCGCGCCCCTCGTTGGAGGGAAGGATCCCGTCGGCGATCAGGAAGGCCATGGCCCGGCTGTGGTCGGCAATGACCCGCAGGGCGGTATCCGTGTCAGCGGACTCCCCGTACTTCACCCCGGCACGTTCGGCCATGGAGCTGATCAGGGAAGTGAACAGATCCGTGTCAAAATTGGAATACACCCCCTGGCACACGGCCGTGATCCGCTCCAGCCCCATGCCCGTGTCGATGCTCGGTCTGGGCAGGGGGGTCATGACCCCGGATTCGTCCCGGTTGAACTGCATGAAGACCAGATTCCAGATTTCCAGGAACCGGTCGCAATCACATCTGCCGATCCCGCAATCAGGACCGCAGGCCATGTGCTCGCCCTGGTCGATGTGCAGCTCGGAACACGGCCCGCAGGGGCCGGTATCGCCCATGGACCAGAAATTGTCCTTTTCCCCGAGTCGGTAGATGCGAGACTCCGGCAGTCCGGCCACCTTTTTCCACAGCTCAAAGGCCTCGTCATCGTCATTGTACACTGTGGCATACAATTTTTCCTTGGGCAGGCCGAGCTCCTTGGTGATGAATTCCCAGGCAAAGGCGATGGCCTCTTCCTTGAAATAATCTCCAAACGAAAAATTCCCCAGCATTTCAAAAAAGGTATGATGCCTGGCCGTACGACCCACATTTTCCAGATCGTTATGCTTACCGCCCACACGCAGACACTTCTGGGAAGTTGTGGCCCGGGAGTAGTCCCGCTTCTCCTGTCCCTGAAAAATCTTCTTGAACTGAACCATACCCGCGTTGGTAAAAAGCAGGGACGGGTCGTCCCGGGGGATGAGCGAGGAACTCGGCTGACGCGAATGACCTTTATTTTCAAAATAGTTAAGAAATTTTTCGCGGATCTCTGCAGCGGTTATCACAACGGATTCTCCTTGATGATTCTGAAATACTATCTATTCAGCAACTGTTCGGGTCGAAAAGTAGCTGCTCGAACTGTCTAATATCCAAGAATAAATTTGAACAATATCCAATGAATTGAAGAAATAAGAAAATTTAAGAAATTGAATACACGCAGTATAATTGTTTATACTTTCTGAAATATCTTCAATGTGAAATTCTGATTTTTTACAATAGTCAGCTGAATAGTTACCCTATTCACCGCCATGCCTTGACTGGGACAGCCGGCTGTCCCAGTCGGCCTCGCCTTGCACGTCTTTTTCGAGAAACAGACGGCTATTCCCCTTCTTCCGGAACAGCGGCTTCCTCGACTTCAGGATCCTTGACCCCGAGCTTGATGAGCAGGGCGTCTTCGATCTGCTGCCGGATATCCGTATTCTCCTGCAAAAAGGCCCGGACGTTTTCCTTTCCCTGTCCCAGCCGCTCGGACCCGAAGGCGAACCAGGATCCGCTCTTGTCGACCACATTGTAATCCACTCCCAGATCCAGGATTTCGCCTTCTCTGGATATGCCCTGACCATAGAGAATGTCATACTGGGCCTCCCTGAAGGGCGGAGCGACCTTGTTCTTGACAACCTTGACCCGGACACGGTTGCCATAAACCTCATCCTTGTCCTTGAGCGTCTGAATCTTGCGGATATCCAACCGGATGGATGCGTAAAATTTCAGTGCGTTACCACCCGGTGTCGTTTCCGGGCTGCCGTATCCCATCATCCCGATCTTCATGCGGATCTGATTGATGAAGATAATCGAGGTCATGGATCGATGAATGGTCCCGGTCAGTTTGCGCATGGCGTGAGACATGAGCCGGGCCTGACCGCCGACCTGGGTTTCCCCCATGCTTCCCTCGAGTTCCGCCTGAGGGATGAGCGCGGCCACCGAATCCACGACCACCACATCCACGCCGCCTGATCGAACCAGCAGATCCGCGATCTCCAGGGCCTGCTCCCCGTAATCGGGCTGGGACACGACCAATTCGTCCGTATTCACACCCAGCCGTTTCGCATACCCCACATCAAGGGCATGTTCCGCATCAATAAACGCGGCCGTTCCCCCCTGTTTCTGGGCCTCGGCAATCAGATGGAGGGCCTGGGTGGTTTTACCCGAAGATTCAGGACCATAGATTTCGATGACCCGGCCACGGGGAATCCCGCCAATGCCCAGAGCCAGATCCAGACCGATGGAACCGCTCGGGATGGCCGGAATGACCTGATGTGGCGTATCGGCCAACCGCATGGCCGCTCCCCGGCCGAACTTGCGCTCGATGGTGGTAATGGCCGTATCCAGGGCCTCTTTCTTTGATTGATCGGGAGGATTGCTTGTGGTCTTGCGAGCCATAGGGTTACTCCAT
>NZ_JBSPZA010000016.1:0-70000 GCF_053851535.1 Desulfoplanes sp. PS50
TCCCGGCCACGCGGGCCACCAGGGCGAGGTCCCGGCGGTATGCGGATATGGTCGCCGGGGAGCGTCCTTCGGCCGACAGGCGGGCACAGAACGCCTCTGTCGCCCCCGTCAGGTCGAGGTCAGCCGTTCGGTTGCTCATCGCTGGACTCCTTCACCCGGCTGTGGCCCATGGGTGTGCTCTTGGGCAGAGGCAGCTCCTCGATGCGCCCCGACTCCCTGGCCCAGACCATCATCATGCGGAACACCCGGACGGTCTTGGCAATGGTGCGCTCGGCCCGCTCCTTGCCGTCGGGGAGTTTGAGCAGCAGGTCGGACTTGTAGAACTTTCCGACCTGGGGAAGCCGGATCTCGGCGAGTTGGCGATCCGCGCCGAAGAAGGCCTCCACCGCGTCGAGGTCCTTCCGGTAGGTGTAAAGGGTCCGCTCTTTCTTTCCGGATTCCCGCAGGTAGCCGATGAAAGCCTCTGCGGCTTGATGCACGGTGCATTCGGTCATGTCGATGTCTCCTTTGTTGGTGGCCCGGTGTGTTCAGGACAGGAACTCGTCCAGCTCCCGCAGCAGTTCCTCGACGTGGCCGAGGGAGCCGACGCTCGCCCAGGTGATGTCCGGCTGCTTCGCGTCCGCTTCGAGCTTGCCGCGAATGCCCTCTATCAGCCGGGTGATGTTCTCCTGCTTTTCTCGGTACGCCTTGAGTGCCTGCTGGCGGTTTCTGTCGTAGGTCATGGCCTGCCTCCGGTTCCGGTTTTCTTGGATGCGGGACCATCCCGCGTCACATCCAATGACGCTTCTATTTCGTTGGAAATCAAGTGTTTGCAGAGATCTTTCTGCATGTGCCCCAAACCCATAAACCAAAGGAGATCAACATGTTGAAGAAGACACTCGAATGGACCATCCCGCTGGTCCTGGCCGGGATCATGACCGGCTGCGCCACCTACCGGCCTCCGGCCCAGATCCAGTCGGCAGTGGCCACCGTCAACCGCCACACACCCGAGTATGTGACCGAGGCCAACAAGGCGCTGCGCGAGGTCGGCCACCCGGACGCCGAGCGCTTGACCGGTGTCGGCCTGCGCTTGCAGACCGCCGTGGACGCCCTTGACCAGTGGGCCAACGGCTCGAACCAGGAGGCAGGCCAATGAAAGAGATCCTTCAGGAAAACAGCGATGCCGTCCGCCAGGCCGGTGAGGCCCTGGTCGAAATCGGCACCGAGCTGGCGGCTGGACGGATAGAGAACGCCCTCGGCCGTCTGGAAGCGGCCCAGCAGCAGTACCTGGCCTGGGCGGAGTTGGACCAGGCCATCATCGACATTCAGGAAGCTGTCCACGACCGGAAGAACACCCTGGCCGTGCAGCAGATCCTGACGGAACTGGTGAGCACCATCCTCGGCAACGCCTTGAGGACGGGAATGCACTGATGGCGGTAACCGACAAGGAGCGCAAACTCGCGGCGACCCTGAGCGATCCCGTGTTGTGGGGGCAAGCCTACCTCTACAACCGGGATGGCTCAGGCCGCGACTACTGGCCGCACCAGGTGGAGGACCTGCGCTGCCCGGCCAAGAACATCATCCACCTCGACGGCCGGGACGTGGGAAAGTCCATTGTGCTCTCGACCGACGCGCTCCATTACGCCTTCACCACCCGGGGCGGCCAGGGCCTCATCGCGGCTCCGCACCAGGGGCACCTCGATACCATCATCGAGGAGATCGAGTTCCAGCTCGACACCAACCCGGATCTGATGAACAGCATTGCCCTGACCAAGTACGGCAAGCCCAAGATCCACCGCAAACCCTATTTCCGCCTGGAGTTCACCAACGGTTCGGTGCTCTATTTCCGCCCGGCCGGGGCTTATGGCGACGCCTTCCGGTCCCTGCACGTGGGCCGCGTCTGGGTCGATGAAGGAGCCTGGCTGACCGAACGGGCCTGGAAGGCGCTGCGCCAGTGCCTCAAGGCCGGGGGGACGCTACGCATCTACTCAACGCCCAACGGCCTGCGCGACACCACCTATTACCGGCTCACCTCATCGGAGCAGTTCCATGTGTTCCGCTGGCCGTCCTGGCTCAACCCCCTGTGGACCGAAGATCGCGAAGCCGAACTGCTGGAGTTCTACGGTGGCCGCGACAGCTCCGGTTGGCAGCACGAGGTGGCCGGTGAACACGGCAAGCCCTCCTACGGGGCCTTCAATGTCGAGCAGTTCAACCTCTGTCGGCAGGATCTGCTGGAGTACCAGAAGATCGTCATCACCGATTCCGAGATGCGCGACTGCGACACCGAGGAAGCGGCCCATGACCGGCTGGAGATGCTGCTTAACCTCACGCCCCGCAGCGGTCAGTTCTGGGTCGGCGGCGACCTGGGCTACACCAACGATCCCACCGAGATTGTCGTATTCCAGGAGTTGGAGATCGGCGAGCGGACGCTGCTGAAAATGATCCTGCGCGTCCATCTCGAACACGTATCCTATCCGCACATCGCTCAGATCATTGCGCTGCTGGAGCGTTACTACACCCCGGCGGGCATCGGCGTGGACAATGGCGGCAACGGTCTGGCCGTGGTTCAAGAGCTGCTCACCCTGGACAAGTACAGAGGGCTGGAGCTGGAAGGCAGGCTCAAGGGATACGACTTCGGCGGCATGACCCGGCTGGCGGTGAGGGACGGCAAGGAAGTCAAGAAGCGGACCAAGGAGCTGATGACCAGCCTCATCAACGGAGCCCTGCAACGCAAGCAGCTCATTTTCCCCTCGGACGACCTGGAGGTGGAAGACCAGTTCACCACCCACACCTACACCCTGCGGGACGGCAAGATCATCTATTCCAAGGGCAACGACCACATCATCGATGCGGTGCGCTGCGCCATGCTGATCCGGGAAGAAGGCAACCTCGACCCGGTCGGCGAAGAGGTGGTCTCAATCAAGCCGGTGCTCACCAATCCGGTTTTCATCTGACCGCATCCTTCGACGCTTTCCACCCCGCTCCGGTAAGTAACGGGCATCGAGCCGGGTTCGGCCCACACGGGCCGGATGTGCGGCTGTCATGGCCGAAACTATCGAGAGGATCACGTGGAAAGCACCGCCCATCAGGACGAACAACCCGAAAGCCTGGACACCACCGGCTTTGTCATCGCGCCGATGGCAGCAGCGGCCGCGCTCGACTCGGCCGCCTTCGCCAAGGTGAACGCCGCCGAAGCGATTCCGGCCACCTGGGAAGAACGCGCCCGCAAGGCCTGGGAATACTATGTCGAGGAGCCGCTGGTGAAGAACTGCGTCAACTCCTGGCGCACCTTCGCCGTGGGCGACGAGATCAAGATCACCAGCGATGACGAGACCCTCAAGGAGCAGGCTCTGGAGGCCGCCTGGCGGCTGAACATCTCGCAGTTCATCAAGGACATGGTTCTTCAGCTCCTGGTGAAAGGCGACGCCATCGGCTTCAAACGCTTCACCAAGTCCGGCCAGGACATCGAGGAGCTGGTCTGCGTCAACCCGGTTTCGGTCAAGGTCAAATACGCCCAGGGCGAGCTGATCGAGGCCCGGCAATTTCCCGAGGACACACCCGGCGGCGGCGAATCCATTCCGCTGCCCGTCGAGCAGGTGGTCCACCTCAAATGGGACGCACCGGCCTTCTCGCCCCGAGGCAACTCCCTCGTGCTTCCCGCCTTTCAAGCCATCGAACTGCTGCGCGACTACCGCCGGGCCGAACAGGCCATCGCCAAGCGCTGGGCCACGCCATTCCGCCTGCTCAAGGTGGGCGGCGCGTTCGGCCAGAAGATGGTGATGCCGGACCAGCGGATGCTCGAACAGGTTCGCGACATGGTCAACAAGATGGACATGAAAAGCGGCCTGGTGGTCCCGTTCTACGTCAATGTCGAAACCCACGGCACCGACGGCCAGGTCCTCAACGTCGAGGACAAGGTCAAGGAGGTGAAGGAAGACATCGTGGTGGCCCTGGGTCTGTCACGCTCGCTGGTGACCGGAGACGGCCCGAATTTCGCCACCGCCTCGGTGAGCATGCAGAAGATGATGGTCATGATCCGCGAGATCAAACAGGCCGCACGCAAGCTCCTCGACTGGGTGTTCGACGACTGGATGGAGCTGAACGGCCACAGCGACAAAAGCATCCAGTTCATCTTCAACGACCTCGACCCCAGCGACGCGGTCGATTTCAAGAAGCTCCTCATCGAACTCTACGACCGCAAACTCATCAGCCGCTCCAGCCTTCAGCTCAAGATGGACCTGGACCCGGACATCGAGGCCGCCAACCGCGAGACCGAACGTAAACAGATCGACCTGATGGACGAGAAACAGGTGAAGCCGGTGGTGGATATGGTTGTCTCCGGCATCCTGAGCGTGCCTCGCGCCCGGAAGATGCTCGGGATTCCGGCCGAGGACGATGAACCCACGGCGGAGGCGGCATTGGTCTGGTCGGGTGACCTGGAGTCCACCGGCGATGCTGCCGTGTGCGACGAGTGCAACCACTTCATTGCTGACACCAACCACTGCCGGGTCCACAACAGCGAGCGCACCTTCGACGCCCCGGCCTGTCGCTTCATCGACCGCCGGGAGCCTCGCTGATGCCGTCGGACCTCAAGCAGCGCATCCAGGCGGCCACCCTGAAGAGCCTGACGGCTCGCAACCGCTACAACGACCAGGTCACGGCCCAGCTCACCCAGGCGCTGAAACAGGCCGAAAACGAGGTCGCCCGCGCCACTCTCCAGTACCGCACCCTCGGCTCCCTGCCGGACAACAAGCTCGCCGCGCTCAAGGGGCTGGAAAAGCTCCAGCTCGAACTCGACGACACCATGAAACGGCTCAAGCGGGAGCAGACCCTGGTCTTTCGCAAGACGACCAAGGACTCCTTCAAGCACGGCATCCAGCAGGGAATCGGAGAGCTCGCCGACGCGGCGCTGCCGTTCTACGCCGACCTGAAGCCCGAGGGCATCGACAAGCTGGCCACCAAGGTGTTCACCATCGTCGACACCAACGCCCTCGACTTCATGGCGCAGTACAACCTCACACTTGCCGGTGACGTCCACCGCGAACTCGCAGACGGCATCAAGCGCACCATCCTGAACGGCGTCGCCACGGGCAAGGGAGCCGACGACATCGTCCGGGACATGGGCAAGGTGATTGTCGACAAGGACTCCTTTCGCCAGGCCGGAAGCCGGGTGTTCAGCAAGGCCCAGTACCGCATGGAGATGATCGCCCGCACCGAGGTCCTCCGCGCCCACAACATGGGCAGGCTCAAGTTCCACGAGCGGGTCGGCATCCAGAAACTGGAATGGCTGGCCATGGAGGACGAGCGCATGTGCCCGGTCTGCGGCGGCCTGGACGGCAAGACCTTTCCCATCGACAAGTTCCCGCAGCAACCCGCGCATCCGCACTGCCGCTGCACCAATATCGTGGCTTGGCCGATGACCGTCTGCGGCAGCGAGATGGCCGCCAAGGCCGCCACCCAGGCATCGCAGGGGGACGCCTGCATTCTCCCGCCCCACGTGCTGGAAGGCATGGCCGACGCCCAGGCCAAGGAGAACGCCAAGCTCAAGAGCGCCTTTGAAAACGGCGACATCGCCGACCTCGGCTCGCTGACGGTCAAACAGCTCCAGACCCTGGCGAAACAGAACGGCGTGGCCATCGCCCGGACCAAGGCCGATTTCATCAAGCTGCTCGATCTGGCCGAACCCGGCATCGATCACGGCGACCTGGCCGGAGCGGCACTCAGCGCCAAGCTCAAGGAACACAAGATCGGCCTGCTGCGGACCAAGGAAGAACTGGTCGATCTGCTCGGGCTGAAGCAGACGGAACTCAAACAGGCCAAGCTGCTCGCCGCCCAGATGGCAAAGATCCCTCCAGCCGAGGGGCTGGAGGGCATGACCGCCCAGCAGCTCAAGGAGATGGCGAAGGAAAACGGCATCTCCCTCAATATGACCAAACAGGAGACCATCGAGCTGCTCGACAAGCTGGAACCCGGAGTGGATCACAGCGGCCTGATGGGCAAGGAACTCGCGGCGGCCAAACAGAAGCACGGCATCGGCATCCTCAAGAACAAACAGCAGCTCGTCGAGGCGCTACAGAAGAAGGCCGGTGCCGATATGGCCGAGTCGGTCAAGAAAAAGGCGGTCGACGAGGCCAAGCAGAAGTTGATCCTGAAACAGAAAACGGCACTCGAAGACGCCGCCAAGGCCGTGGTCGTTCCCGACACGCCGACCGGCTACAAGGATTTCCTCGACGCGATTGCCAAGGCGGAACAGGCGGTTTCCGGCGGCACCGATCTGCCCCAGGAACTGCTTGCGGCCCACAGCAAGGAAATCGCCCTCAAGAAACAGCTCTTCCAGGATCAGGTCGGCAAACTGAAATCGGCAGAGCTCAAGACGCTCGCCAAGGAGACCAAGGTCCAGTATTGGCAGTGGGCCAACAAAGACGAGCTGACCACGCTCTTCACCGAGACCGACCCCGCGAAAATCAAGGCGGTTCAGGTCAGCATCGACACCAAGCACGCCGCATGGGCCGAAAAACATGGCGGCAAGAAGAAAACCGCTCCTGCCAAGCCCGCCACACCGAAGAAAGAGCCACCGAAACCGGCTCCACAACCGAGCCCGGTCAAGCCGCCCGAGCCCAAGATCGGCAAGAAAGGTGCGGAGTTCGCCACAGTCGATTCAGCGTGGCAGCAGAAAGGTCTGCCGTCAAAATTCAAGAAATCCGGCAAGGCCGCTGTCGGCGGCGCACATGAAAAGGAGTTCTGGACCGACGAAAACGGCGACAAATGGCTGTTTAAGCCCATTGGCCGCAAGGACGATGAGTTCATCGCCTTCGGAGAGGAAGCCGCCTACAAGATTGGCCGCCTGATCGACCCCCATTCCATCGAGGTGCGCACCATCCAATTGAACGGCCGCACCGGCTCCATCCAGAAATGGCGCACCGATCTGCGGGACGACTTCGATTTTCGCAACATACTGCCCCAGGATCTGACCACCATCGAACTGGAGCAGATCCAGCGCGAGCATGTGGTCGACTGGCTGATCGCCAACCACGACGGACATTCCAAGCAGTTCATCCGCGCCCGGGACGGTCGCGTCTACGGCATCGACAAAGGCCAGGCATTCAAGTTTCTGGGCCAGGACAAGCTCTCGCTCGACTATCACCCCAACGGCGTCTGCGGCGAGGAAGAGCCGTTTTACAACAAGGTCTTCCGGGCGGCCAAGGAAGGGAAGGTACGGGTCGATCCGAACGCGACCCTTCGCTACATCCAGGAAGTCGAAAAGATCGCCGACGAGGATTATCTCGATCTGCTGCGCCCCTACGCCGAGGGCCGGTTCGCCAAGGACCCAGCCGGGCTGAGGCATTTCTACGATCTGGCCCTGGAACGAAAGCACAATCTTCGACGGGACTTCGAGGCTTATTACGCCGATGTGCTGGGGGATCGGGGGTTCCGTTTCGACAAGCTGACGGCCGCCACCGGCAAGAAAAAGCTGCTCTCCTCCGCCGAGGAAGCCCTGGTTGAGGAAGCCCGCAAACTCGGCTGGCAAGGCAAAACATTGCCCTTCGACAGCGGCGACGTGGAAGATCAGAACGCGCTGATCTTCACCGAGACCTTCAAGGGGAAGAAGCGCACCGTGGTCAAGATGAAGATCCGGCCGGACACGGACCGCCGCATCGACGAAGTGCTGCGCAGGTATGTGCAGACGGCGGTCGGGGAAAAGGGACAACCGCTGGTCGAAGACAGCTTCTTTCCGACGATTCTGGACGCCGTCAAGAACGTCAATTTCCACGTGGGCGACGGCAAGTACAACCGGACCAAGATCGACAAGGCCCTGCGCCTGCGCAAGAAACTGGAAGCCCTGCAAAAGAGCGCCGACCCCAAGGTCAAGGAGATGGCGGACCACTATCTGAAATGGGTCAAGGAGATCGAAGAGTCCGTCGACTGGGACCGGGCCACCAACGGCGTATTCGATCAGTACTTGCCCAAGCTCGACGCGCAGAAACCCAAGGAGAAACCGCCGTTCAAGGTGGAACGTGGCAAGGTGACCCATACCAAGCGCAGGATCGGGTCCGGCACCATTACCGTCGAGGCCGACGACATCGACAACCGGACGCTGTTCAATCACAACTCCCGCATGCAGGACGGGCACCAGTACACCGTCACCTTCGAGGACGGCACCCGGGTCCGCTATCGCCCCTGGTCCGACACCAACCTCTATGCCCAGCGCGGCGAGCTGGAAATGATCCTGGACGGCGACGCCACCCCTGGACGGGTCGAGGCGATGCTGGAAAAGCTCGAACAGCTTGGGATCGATACCCGGGTGGCCACGGCGGAAAACGCCGAGCAGATGTATCTCGAAAAGCTCGCCTACATCCGCAAGACCGACAAGAGCGCCGACTACAAACGACTGCAGAAATCCCTCGACGACCGCAATGCCACCACCACCGAGCGGGTCCAGGCTCTGCGCGGCTATTGGCAAAAGGAACTGGGCGTTCAGGACATCACCCAGCTTTCCGGATACAACCCGCTGGGCGAATACCAGGCGGGTTTTCTGGACCGCGACGCCAAGGGCGGATACCGGCACCAGTTCCGGTTCGACATCACCGATGAGGAGCTGGAAAAACAGATGAAGGGCTATTCGCTGGTCCACGATCTGACCAACGGCGAGAGCATGTCCGGCTTCATCGACTTGATCATGGAGAACAACGGAGCCATGGTCAGCACGGTCGAGAAGATGCGCATGGGCGTGGCTCCGGGCGGAATGTCCCCGGTGGCCGACATGCAGACCGGCGGCGCGAGCTATTTCTTCACCCGAATCAAGAAGCAACCGGCCAGCGACGCCTCACCGGCCCTCTACTTCAAGAAACAGATGCTGCGGCGCATGGACGCCATCAGCTATGACCATGACGCCTACGGCAAGGTGATTGACGACTACGTGCAGCGCAACCGGGGAGCCAGCATCGATGATTGGAAGCGGTTCTCGCAGCGCCATGGCAACGAGACCATCTTCAAATACTCGGTGACGCTACTGGACAACATCGAGTTCATCGTGGCCAGAAGCGACAACGAACGCCGGGAGATCGTCCAGAGTTTCACCCGGCGCGGCATCAAGAAACTGCCCGACGGGCGCAAGGTGGAGGACATCGTCCATACCCCGCAAAGCTGGAGCAAACGCAAACAATGACCATGAAGGACTTTATCGAGCAGGAAAAACGGCGGCTGCAAGAATCGCTGCACTGGTTCAACAGCCGGGGCAGCCGCATGACGGTCAGAGAATCCGGGGATCTCTTTCTGGATACCCTGGTGGACAGCTTCACCGTCACCCGGATCGCACCCCATTTCGACGCTGCTGGCAACCATCTGCGCACCGATTTCTGGCTGTTGTGGAAGGCGCTCGGTTACGACGAGGGCTTTCAGCACGCCCACACCATCAAAGTGGTCGATGTCCGGGTCGAAGACACCCTGATGGCCGAACATGACGGCAAGGAGGCCGAAGGCTGGCTGATTGTCGAGCTGACCGACGATCTGGGCCGGATTCACCATGTCGAAATGATGGAGCCGGTCTCGGAGCCCGAGCTCGCGGCGGACTGGCAACGCTGGATCGCCTACCGACAAAAAAACGCCGAAAGATTCCACCGGATCGACGCCCAGCTTCTGGAAGAGCATCTCCAGATCGCGGAGGACTGGTCATGAAACTGCGCTATATGATCGACTCGATAATGGCCGACCGGCAAGCCACCGTCCCGGAATACGTGCCCGTGGGCGTCTGGGTTCAGGGGCCGGGTCCCGGTCTGGATGTGGAGATGTACTACCTCGACCGGGGGCCGAACGGGCTTGCCGACCGCAAGGACGAGGCCGCCTGGGTGGTCAACCGTCTGGTCGAGGCCGAGGCCACCTCGCTTCCGGCGAATTTTCTCGAATATCACCGGCTGTCCCGCTCCCCCTATGACGGGGTCTTTTCCGAGATCACCGAGAGCGACGAATACCCCTCCCTCGACGCCTGCGGCAAGGCCGTTCTGGCCCGGCTGAACCCCACCCGCTGAAATTCTCCGTCACCCTCCGACACATCAACGACGCTTCCGGTAAGTAACCGCTGAACGCTCCCCGCAGGTCGCGGAGAGCACAGCAAACTGACCGGAGACGTTGATGGAACTGTTCGCCACAGACCTGGAAAGGCTGGCGTTTCTACTGGAGGCCGATGCGGCGCTGACTCTCGATCCCGATGCGCTCGGGACCGAGGCCGCCGAACAGTCCGCTCCTGAAGAGCTCCCTCCCGAGAAGCGCCCCAAGTACATCACCAACTACATCGGCAGTAAGCAGAAGCTCGTCGACTGGATCTGGAAGCATACCCCGGAAGGCGTTGGCACCGTGCTCGACGCCTTTTCGGGGTCTGCGGTCGTGGCCTACATGTACAAGACCAAGGGCCTCCAGGTCATCGCCAACGACCGGCTCCGCTACTGCCACCACGCCGCCAAGGCGATCATCGAGAACAACTCGGTTCGCCTGAGCGAGGACGAGATCGAGGCGCTCCTGGCCGACAACGCCAAGGCGGGCAGCTTCGTTCAGGACAACTTCAAGGGCATTTTCTTCGCCAAGGGCGTCCATGCGCTGATCGACACCATCCGCGCCAACTGCGACAAGCTCTCCGGCTTCAAGAAAGACATCGCCCTGTTCGGCCTCGGCAAGACCTGCATGAGCGGCAAGGGCGGCTTCGGCCACTTCTCGTCGTCCACCGACTATGGCCGCCGCCAGGACACCCCAGACGAATTCAAGGATCGTCTGCGCAAGAACCTGCAGCGCATCAACGCCCTGGTCTTCGACAACGACAAGGAGAACAAGGCCCACCGGCAGGACATCAACGACCTGCTGCCGAAAGCCAAGGCGGATCTGGCCTACTTCGATCCGCCCTACGCCACCGAGTTTTCGACTACCAACTACGAGCGGGCCTACCACTTCGTGGAAGGGCTCATGACCTATTGGGAAGGGCTCGAAATCAAGGCCGACACCAAGGTCAAGTATTACGAGACCGACCACAAGACCGTCACCAAGGCCAACGCCAGCGAGTTCTTCCAGACCTTTCTCGGCAATGCCAAGCACATTCCGCACTGGCTGATTTCCTACCGCGATCACGCCTATCCCAACGAGCAGGAGATGAAGCGGATCATCGGCTCCTTCGGCAAACAGAGCCGGATGAAGTCCAAGGATCACCACTACGCCATCACCTCCAAGCACGGCGAGGCTTCCAACGCCAAAGAACGTCTGTTCGTCTGCGCTCCCGGGGCCAAGGCCAGCGCCGAACGGGAGGAGAAACCCGTTCCGATGGCCGCCGCCGCGAACTTCCACACCAGCATCCCCGTGGACATCCGGCTGGGCGATGGTGAACGCCTCGCGACCGAGGCCATGGATGTCGGTTCGGCGGGCGACCCCCAGTTCAGCTTCGTGCTCTGCCGAACCGGGACCAACAAGAACGGCGACCACTTCACCGCCGAGGAGTTGTCCGGTCGGCACATGACGGCCGTGAACAAGAAGGTCGATCTGCAGCATTCGCAGGAGTTCAACGACATCGTGGGTGGCATCGTCGCCGCCGACTACCTGGAGGACGACAACGGCGGCCGCGTGGAATGCGTCGGCGAGCTGTATGTCCACGACACCCCGGCCGCCCGGCTGGCCTACAAGCTGATGAAGCGCGGGATCATCTCCCAGGTCTCCATGGAGTGCGACTACCAGGAAGGCGAATGCTCGGTCTGCCACAAGCGCTTCCAGAACAAGGCCGACTACTGCACCCACCTGCGCAAATTCAAGGGCCGTGATGTGGGCGGCCAACCCGTTTTCGAGATTCTGCACGGCGTCACTTTCACCGGACTGGGACTGCTCGACCGCAAAGGCGCGGACGAGAACGCCAGGATTCTGCAGGTGGCGTCCCTTCAGAGCCAGCCCGACCAATCCCAACCCGAAGGAGATTCCACGATGGAAGACAAAACCAAACCTACAGATGAACCGGCCGTCGAAGCGGCCAAGAAGAAACCGGCCCAGCAGGAAGGCGATCCTGCCCGCGTTACCGACCTGGAAAAGGAAAACCGGCAGCTCAAGGCCCAGGTGGCCGAGCTGCAGAAACGAGTCCAGGAACTGGAAGCCGAACAAAAGGCGGCCGCCTGCCGCTCCCGGGCCAAGAAGCTGCTCACCCGTCTGGAGAAGCAGGGGCTCTCCTTCGCTTCCGAGGAGGACCGGGAAGCCGAGCTGAAACGCCTGGCCGAACTGTCCGACGAAGCCTTCGCCGCCACCGAGGCCGCTTACGAACGCCTGCCCAAATCGGCCAAGGCGGACAAGGACAAGGAAGAGAAACCCGCCGACAGCGACCAGGGCGGCAAGCCCGCCGCCAAGGCATCGACGGAAACCCCGCTACGCAGCGACGCCGGTGTCCGGCCCCACGATGTGGACGACCGCAAGGTGTCGCTCGAGGACCGTCTGCGCGACGGGTTCATGGCCGCTTACCGCAACCGTGTCGGCGAGGACTTTCCCGAACACTCGCAAATCAACGCATAAGGAGGAAACACCATGTCATTCATCAATCCGTGTCACCGCAGCCTCGCCTATGGCGACGGCCACATCCAGGGCGACGGCCAACTCGGCCAGGTGGTCCGCGTGGTCGGCGACGACCTGTTCGCCGTCAACACCGATCCCACCAAGCGCTCCTTCGGCATCCTGATCAAGGATTACGCCGGTGGCGAAATGCCCGGCATCTACTGCGACGGCGGCGTTTACGAGACTGACGCCTTCGAAGGGACCGTCGTCGCCGGAGACGACCTGAAAGTTTCGGCGAGCGGTCGGCTGACCAACGGCATCGCGGCCGGAGAGCACGTCGTCGCCCACGCCATTTCCGTACAGAGCGGCGTCCTCAAATTCCGCCTGCTCGTCTAACCCAAGGAGCCAACGCACATGAAAACCAATCAGTTGAAGATCCATTCCCAGGAATACATGGAAACCATGGCGCGGCTCATGAGCGAGGCTCTCGAGTCGCCCGAAGGCATGCGGGCGCTTGCCGCCGCCATTGCCGCGCCCATCGAACAGGAGATCAAGCGCAAGGAGATCTCCTCGCTGCTGCTCACCAAGCACACGCTGCCAAAGGGCGAACGCCCGGTCTACCAGAAGAAACCGACCGTCAAGGCCCACTGGATCAGCAAGGACGGCGACGCCCAGGAGCAGGAGGTGGGCAAAGACGAGGTCGAGTTCCCCACCAACCGCATCCACTCCAATCCGATGGTGGACGTGTCCGTCCTCAAGAACGGCAACATCGGCACGCTGATGGACATCCAGACCAGCGCCGCCGACGCCATCCGCAAGGAGATGGACCGCCGCACCATCTCGGTGCTCTCCTCGGCCATCCCGGCGACCAACACCATCGAGGTCACCGGCGACCTGCTCACCGAAGAGGCGCTGAACGAAGCCATCTCGATCATCGAGGACCTGGAGCTGTCGGTGAAGTACATCGTCATGCGCGGCCGCCGGTTCAACGACATGCGCGGCTGGAACCTCGATCCCCAGACCAAGCTCGAGCTGCGCCAGAAGGGCGTCATCAAGAACTACGGAACCGGCGGCATTCTGCTGACCGCCTCCATGCCGCTGGACGAGATCATCATCGTCCCGGATGAAGAGGTCGGAAAGATGCCGGTGCGCGAAAACCTGAAGACGGAGTCCATCGATCAGAAGACCCGCTTCAAGACCGGCTGGCTGGTGTGGTCCGAAATCGGCCAGGGCATTACCCGCCCTGACATCATGGCCAAGGTCAAACTGGTTCCGTAATCCGGGAGGTGATGTGACATGAATCGAATCAAGAACATCCGTCCCGGCGTTCTGGTGATCCCCGACGCCGGGTTGAAGCTCAAACCCGGTCAGGTGGTCGAGGTGGAACGCCTCACCAAGCAGATCCAGGCGGCTCTCAAGAACGGCCGCCTGGCCATGGCCGACAAACCGAAGCAGGAACCGCTCGCCCCTCCAGAGCCAGACCAGGACGCGGAACCGGTGGACCTGAGCAAGCTCTCCGCCACCGACGCGATTTCCAAGGTCAACGAGGAGGCCAATCCGGAGACCCTCAAGGGCTACATGGAAACCGAAAAACGCCGCACGGTGATCGACGCGCTCAAGAGCCGTCTGGAGGGCCTGCAAGGTGCTGCTGAGTGACCTGATCGCCGACCTGCGGCTCGACCTGTCCGATCCGGGCGCATCTCTCTTCGAGGACCAGACTCTGGAGAGATGCGTCCGGAAAGCCGTTTTCCGGGTCGGCCGTGACCTCGACCAATCGCTGACGATCACGGCCGGAGAGATCACCCCCGATCCCACCGGCGAGGTCCGCGAGCTCCTGGTGATCATGGCGCAGATCCACGCCTGCCAGGTCATGCGTTCGGCCACCGCCAACGCCTTCTCCTTTTCCAGCGGCGACAAGAGAGTGGACAAAACCGGACAGCCCGGCCACTGGGCCAAGCTCGAGGCCGATCTGCTCGCCGACTACCGGCAGCGGCTCACCGAGCTGCGTCCGGCCACCCAGCTCGATCAGGAAGCCTACATCCTGACCCCGAGCGGCCTTACGCCGGTCATCTACGAACAAGGGATCGATCTCGATGTTGTTGAATGACCGGGAACGCGCCGAAGCCGTGGCCGATGTCGCCCGGCTGATCCTCTCCTCGGGCCAGACCGCACGCATCCTGCGCGTGGTTCCCGGCGAGCGGCTCTACGGCACCGACGATGCCGAATACACGGAAATCTCCGTCATCCCCCTCGAACTGAACGAAACCCCGCCGGAGGAGCTGAGCGGCAAGATCGACGCGCTCGCCTGTGTCCTTCCGGATGCCGATGTCCGGGGTGAAGACCGCCTGGCCACCGACAGGGAAACCTATCGCATACAGAGTGTGGAAGAAGAACACTTCTTCGGCACCGTCACTCACAAGAACCTGCAACTGGTGAAGCTCAATGGGCGTTAGGCGGACCGGTGACTGGGACAAGGCCCGCGCCAAGCTGACCACCGGCATGGGGCCGCGCCTGGCCACGGCCCTGCGTCAGGCCACGATCCGCAACGCCCTTTTTCTGGTGCGCGAGATCCAGCGGGGGATTCGCTCCCAGGCCCCGGGCGGACAGGCTTTCGTGAAACTCGCCGAAAGCACCATCGAGCGCAAAGGTTCCAGCAAGGCGCTCATCGACACCGGCTTTCTCATCAACGCCATCACCCAAAAAATCATGGCAGACAAGGCGTTCGTCGGACTGCTGCGCGGCACCGTCAACAAGGACGGTGAAGACATGGTGAACATCGGTGCCGTCATGGAGTACGGAGCCACCATCAAACATCCGAACGGCGCGACCATCATCATCCCCGCCAGACCTTTTCTACATCCGGTGATGGAGAAGTACCGCGAGCAGATCCTCCAGAACTATCGTGAGGCGATCCGCTCCGCGCTTTGAGCCTCCGACACATCGCCAGCGCTTCCGGTAAGTAACCAGGCAGAAAACGGAGGCGTCCCTTGAGCACGATACAGACCGTCACAGAAACCCTGATCCGCCTGGCCAAGCAGGCCATCCATCCGGACACCGTGCTGGTGTTCCCGGATGACCTGTTCGAGGTCCAGCGCACCCCCAGCGTCATCCTCCAGGGGCCGAAGCTGGCGGAAGACCGTTTCCGCCGCAGCCAGAGCCGCCTATTCGAGAAGAATGTTGCGGAGCTGACTTTCGAGGAGTGCCGGTTTCCCAGGCTCTATCACCTCGATTTCGACCTGGTGGTGACCGTGGACCGGGAGGCCGAACTGCTTGGTTTTCACGAATCGGTGTCGCGGTTCCTCCAGCTTTACCCGGAGATCGCCATCGCCGACCAGGGCAGCCTGAACCTTACCGAACTGGTTCCTCTGGGCGGTCTGGCCCGGGTGAACCTCTCCAACCTCCGGCAAAGCTCCGGACGCATCCGCATCGAATCCTGCCCGGTGTACGACGGCGACCTGCACGACGGTCGGCTGATCCGGGACCGGACCTTCCAGTTTCATGTCGCACATCCCTGTGCTCCACCCCTTCGGGGCGACCTGCGGTCGTGCCAACCGGCTGTCCTGCCGGTTGGTCACGGCGACGTGACAGAGCAACGAACCATTCAACCGTAAAGGAGAACAACCGTGATCGAGATCAGAAACCTGCAGTTCCAACCCCTGACGTTCAACCTCTCCGGCCAGGGAACCCTTCACCTCGGGCCGCGAGAACGCAAGAGCATCGCCCGCAAGGACCTCTCCGCCGAGATCAAGACCGCCGGAAAACGCGGCCTGGTGCGCATCACCGACCTGACCGGCGGCGCGGAACCGGAACCGGAAAAGCCCACGGCAACCGAGGACGCCGCAGCCGATGAGGCCAAGACCACCAGCAAGCGGAGGAAATAACCATGCCGACCTATCTATCGCCCGGGATTTACACCCGGGAAACGGACTTCAGTTTCTATGTGAAGCAGATCTCGACCTCGTCGGCTGCCATGGTCGGAGTGGCCGAGAAAGGCCCGATCAACAAGCCCGTGCTGGTGACGAGCTGGGAACAGTTTATCAACCGTTTCGGCTCCTATATCAACGAAAGCTATCTGGCCTACGCCGCACGGGCGTTTTTCGACAACGGCGGGGCGGTCCTCTACGTCACCCGCATCGCCCATCTCACCGACTCCACCGACCGGGACACCCTGACGGCGCTCAAATCTTCCATCGTGCTGCAGAACCGGGAGGCGACGCCCGCCGACGCCCTGCGGATCGAGGCCGTGAACGAAGGCGTCTGGGGCGACCGACTCTCCATCTCCATCGAGGACGGTTCTCTCGATCCGGCCAACCATTTCAACCTGGTGGTCCGGCACAAAGGCGATGTGGTCGAGGTGTTCAAGGATCTGAGCATGGACGAGACGCTGCCGAACCATGTGGAGCTGGCGATCAACGACCGCTCGGATTTCATCTTGGTCCAGGATCTGGCCGCAGCAATGGGAACGCCCAGCGACCGTCCGGCATTGGGCGTGTTCACGCTCAGCGGCGGCGACAATGGTCTGACCGATCTGGCCGATGCGGACTTCATCGGCGATCCCTCGCAGCATACCGGCCTCTATGGCTTTGACGAGATCGACGCCCTGAACCTGCTGATGGTCCCCGGCGTCACGACGGTGCCGGTGATCAACGCCGGAATCGCCTATGCCGAGGGGCGCAAGGATCTGCTGTTCATCGCCGACACGCCCATGCACCTGGAGCCGCTCGAAGCGGTAGATTTCCGCAAGGGACAAGGGATGTACAGCCACGCGGCCTTCAACTCCTCCTACGCGGCGCTCTACTACCCCTGGCTGGAGATCAGCGATCCGGTCAACTCGCGCAAGAAGCTGGTGCCGCCCTGCGGCGCGGTGGCGGGATGCATCGCCCGCAGCGACCAGAAGACCAACGTCTGGAACGCGCCCGCCGGTATCGACCGTGGCCGCATCTTCAACACGCTCTCCCTGGCCTACAAGACCAGCCGTGGCGAGCGCGATGTGCTCTATCCGGAAGGGGTCAACGTCATCGCCGTGTTCCCCGACACCGGCATCAACATCTGGGGCCAGAAGACGCTGCAAAGCCAGCCCTCGGCCGTGGACCGCATCAACGTGCGCCGTCTGATGATGTTCATGGAGGAAGCCATCTCGGAATCCTCCCGCTTCGTGGTGTTCGAGCCGAATCATCCCCAGACCTGGCGTGCCCTCGGCCGCCTGATCAATCCCTTCCTGCAGGACATCAAGGACAAGGGTGGCCTCTACGACTTCGCCTTCCAGTGCGACGAGGAGACCAATACCCCGGCGGTCATCGACCGCAACGAAATGGTGGCCCGCGTGTTCGTCAAGCCGACCAAGACGGCGGAGTTCATTGAGCTGAACTTCATCCTGACCGCTACCTCTGCGGACTTCAAAGAAATCATCTAACGGGAGAACACGGCTATGAGAAGCGGAAATATGCCCAAGAGCCTTTACCAGAACTGGCAGTTCGCCATCGAGGTAAACGGCTTCGACGTGGCCCTGTTCCACAAGGGACAGGAGCCCAAAACAGAATTCGAGGAAGTGGCCTTTGCCCCGGCCGGTTCGATGTTCGACCAGAAGGTGGCGGGGCGGGTCAAGTTCGAGGACATCACCCTCGAGAAAGGCAACCTGCAGGACGGCTCCGACGAGGCGGCACGCGAATGGATCAAGAAACAGGTGGACGTGAACGCCGTCACCGGCGGCCTTCCGGCCGACTACATGCGCGACATCGACGTTGTCCGCTACGACCGCACCGGCAACGAGACCCGCCGCTGGACCCTGCATGGGGCCTGGGTGAAGGCGCTCGAATACGACGAGCTCGAGGGCGGCAACACCGAGAACACCATCGAGAAGCTCACCATCTGCTTCCAATACTGGACCTAAACCGGAGGATCGACCATGTACAGCTTTGAACTGCCAAGCGGCACTGAACTCGAGCTCCGGGAAATGACCGGGGCTGAGGAAGAACTACTCACCAACCAGCGCCTGATCCGCTCCGGAGAGGCGATCAACCAGGTGCTCCGCAACTGTTTCGTCCGGCTGGACGAGAAGACCGCCCCCGATCTTTCCGAGGTGATGAACCTGCTCTCGGGTGACCGGCTGTTCGCCCTGGTCCGCCTGCGCCAGATTTCCCTTGGGGACGAGGTGGAGCTGGAGCTGAGCTGTCCGAACAGCGCCTGCCGCATGACCAACTTCGTGACCGTCAATCTCGAGGATCTCAAGGTCACCCCCTACGGCGAGGAGCGCGAGTTCGCCTTCAAGCTGCCCGGCTCGAAGAAAGCCGTCCGCTTCGGATATCTCGACGGCCACAAGGAAAAGCGCCTGGCCAGCCTGCGCGAGCCCAACATCAGTTCGGCCATGCTCATCCGCATCCTCGACATCGACGGCAAGGCTCCCTCCAAGAAGAGCCTGGCGGAAATGTCGATGCGCGACCGCAACGCACTGCGGCAGGAGATGTCGCGGGTCGACGCGGGAATCGACACCTCGGTCGAAACCGAATGCGATGGCTGCGGCACCAAGATCCGAACCCGTCTGGAGGCAGAACCGGCTTTTTTGTTCCCCGGAGTTCGCTTGTAAGCGACGCATTCTTTCTCGCTTACGGCGGACTGCACTGGGGCTGGTCGGAAACCCGCTCGCTGCCGCTCAGGGTCCGGCGTCAGTTCGTCGAGGCCCTCGAGCGGCAGCTTGATTTTGAACGTGAGCAAACGGAACGGCGATAGATGAACGGCGATCTCGGACTGGGCATAGTGGTATCGATGAAGGATGCGTTCTCGCAGAACGCGCAGCGCATCCGTGGCTCCATGATGGACCTCGATTCCACCGTGGCGGATGCCAGCGAGCGGATGACCCGCAACCTGGATCGCATCCAGCAAGGCACCATGATGCTGGGGGCGGGACTGGCTCTGATGGCGGTGCCCGCCGCCCTGGTCGCTTCCACCGCCGCGACCCAGAAGGCCTTGGGCGAGCTGGCGTCCCTTGGCGTGCAGGACCTCCGGGCCATCGAGGACGCCGCAGAATCCTTCACCAACCAGTGGTCCGGCGCTGACAAGGCGGCGTTCATCACCGCCACCTACGACGTGAAATCGGCCCTGTCCAACCTCAGCGACGAGGCGGTGGGCGTCTTCACCTCCATGGCAGCCATGACGGCCAAGGCGACCAAGGCCACCACCCAGGAAATGGTCGGCACCTTCACCACGGCCTACGGGATCTTCAAGCCCATCATGGCAGACATGAACGACATGGAATGGGCGACCGCCTTTTCCGGAGCCATGGCGCAGACCGTGGCCTCGTTCAAGACCAACGGCACCCAGATGGCCGACGCCATCAAGAACATCGGCGCGGTGGCGGCCGCGAGCAACATTCCGCTGAATGAGCAGCTCGCCGTGCTCGGCCAGCTCCAGACCACCATGCCCGGCTCCGAGGCGGGCACGCTGTACAAGACGTTCATCATGAAGGCGGCCGAGGCCGGTGACGAGCTGGGCCTGTCCTTCACCGACACCAGCGGACGTCTCAAGGGCGTGGTTCCCATTCTGCAGGAGATCAAACGCCAGTTCCCCGATCTCTCCAACGCCGCCGCCCAGGTGAAGCTGAAGAAGGCCTTCGGTTCCGACGAGGCGGTCAAGTTCCTGCTGCAGATGTCGGCGGGCATGGGGAGCCTCGAAGGCAATATCCAGTCGGTGGGCCGGGCCATGAAGACCGGCACGGCGGTCACCGAACAGATGGCCGACGCCATGAACCAGGACATCGGAGCCCGGTTCCTGCTCCTGCGCCAGCAGGTGGCCAACCTCAGCGAAATCCTGGGACGCACTCTGCTACCGGTGGTGACGCCGGTGATCAACGGCGTCTCCCGCTTCATTCTGTTCCTGCAACGCATGGCCAAATCGATGCCGGGCGTGACCCGGGTTGTCCTGGGACTGTCCATGGCCCTCGGCACCATTCTGGTCGTAGCCGGAGCCGTCACCGCCGCCGTAGGCATGGTGGGACTCATGCTGCCCGCCATCAAGGCCGGATTCGTGGCCATCAGCGCCGCGCTCGCCGGAGTGGGTTCGGCGGTCGCGACCTATTTTCTGCCCGTCACCGCGATTATCGCTGGCGTGATCCTCTCGGTGTATTTGCTAAAACGCGCCTGGGAAACCAATTTCGGCGGCATCCAGGATGTCATCACCGGGGCCTGGAACAAGGTCTCGCTGGTCTTCCGGGGGATCAGGGAGCTGGTGGGCTCGCTCAGCGGCGGCGTCGGGCAGATGTCGGCCGAACTGGCCCATAAGCTCGAATCCGCCGGACTGCTGGGCTTCGTGGTCACCGTCTTCAAAGCCTATTATCGCGTTCGCGAAGCCTTGGCCGGATTGTGGGGCGCTTTTTCCCATGCCTTTGGCCGCATCCGCGCCATCCTCGAACCGACCGTCCGCACCCTGATGAGCGCCTATGCGGCGCTGGCCAGCGCGGTCTTTTCGGTGGTGGAGATCTTCGGCGTGGCCGCCAGCGCCACCGATGGGTCGTCCTGGCGCACCTTCGGCACGGTTATCGGCACCGTCGCCGGTGTGCTTCTGCAGGGGTTGGCATTCGCGCTGAAGATCGTGGCCTGGAACCTGTCGCTCATCGTCCGAGCCCTGGCGGTGGTGGTGCGCAGCGTGGTCTGGGTCGGCAAGATCATCGTCGGGTCTCTAGTCGGAGCGGCCAAGTTCATCTACAAGTTCCTGTTGCCCGTGCGCATGATCGGCGAGGCCTTCATGGCCACCGGGAAGATTGTCTATGCGGTCTGGCAGGTGCTGACCGGTGACATTTCCCTGCTGGACGGTCTCAAGGTCATCGGCGGCGCGGTCTACGATTTTCTCGCCACCCCGTTCCGGTGGGCGCGGGATGTGGTGGTCGGTGTCTGGAATTTCATTTCCGGGATCTTCACCTCCATCGGACGCCTGGTGGCCGACGCCGCCGGACAGATCGGCCAGGCGATTCTCAATCTGCCGATCATCAGCACCCTGCGGGATCTGTTTGCCACCGTGCGCTCCTTCTTCGCCGGGGACACCACCTTCTTTGAGGCGGGCAAGAAGCTACTGATCACCCTTGGCGAAGGGATCTGGTCGGCGGTGACCTATCCCTTCACCATGCTCAAGAACGCCTTGGGCAAGCTGCGCAATCTGCTGCCGTTCTCCGATGCCCGCGAGGGACCACTCGCCAGCCTGACCGCCTCCGGTTCCGCGCTGCTCAAGACCCTCGCCGACGGCATGAGCCTTACCCAGTCGCTGCCCGCGAAAGTGTTCGGCTTCGCCGCTCGCGGGATTCTCTCGGCCGCTGCGGGAGCGTGGCAGCAGGTCAAAACGGCGGGCGGAAACCTCATGGACGCCGCCTCGGCTCCTTTCCGGATGGCCGGAAAACTCTGGGACGGTCTGACCTCCGGCGCACAAACCGTCGCGGCCAAGGCCGGTGCCATCTTCGAAGGTCTCAAACAATCCCTGTTTGGCGGCACGCCTGAGCTGGCGATCACGCCGCCCCAGGTCAATGCCTGGGACGCGCTGGCCACGGGAGCCGTCACTGTTCGCGACCGGATCGTTGCCACGCTGTCTGCCGTCCCCGGGGCTGTGGGCCGAATCTTTGCCAGTGCCGGTACCGAGGGTCAATCTCTCTGGCAGAGGCTTTCCAGTGGCGCGAGCGCGGGCATTCAGGCGATCAAGGATCGCAGCGCCGGGATCGCCAATGGTTTGCTCTCCTCCGCTCGCGCCATGCTGGGAGTCCAGACCCCGGTCCCGCAGGTGGCCGAGCAGAAACAACCGCTCGGAGCTGCGCCGCCCGCCGAATCGATTGGGCAACGCATCATCGAAAGCGTGCTCAGTCTCGTGCCGCGTCTGGACGAACGCCTGGTGCCCAAGGCCCTGAGCGCCATGCTGATGCTCCAGCCAGTCATGGCCACGGCCGCGCCACCCCCACAACCGATGAGCGGCACCGTGCAGACCGTCGCGGCGGCCGTCGAGCCGGTAAGTAAGAGCTACATCCAGCCGTTTGCGGTGGAACCGGCACCGGAAATCGGAAGTGCCTCTCCCGCTCCGGCCGGGATCGAGCGGCCCAAGACGGCCGCGCCGACTCCGATAGCGAAGCCCCTGCAATCCGGACTGACCGAGACGGTGCCTTCCGAACGCTTGATCGCTCCGGCCCGCACCGCTCCCGCGACACCCCTGCGGGCAGAGGACGCCGGTCCGGGTCTGCGCGAGCTTCTGGAATCGCTGCTCTCGCGCCTCGATGGCCTGGCCGACCGCCCGGTGGAACTGAGCGTGACCACCAACATCGATGGCCGGAAGGTGGCCGAGGCCGTCTACAAGGATCTTCGGGAGCGGAAGATCAGAAACTACGAAACCCTGTGAGAGGACCGATGAAACGCATCTTTGTCTGCAGCCCGTTCGCGGGTGACATAGCCCGAAACGTGAAGGTCGCCGAGGCGCTTTGCCGACGGGTCATGAGAAACGGTCACGCGCCGTTCGCGCCGCACCTGTTGTATCCAACCTTCACCGATGACAGCGTTCCCGAGCAGCGGGAGACTGGCATCGCCTGCGGCCTGGCCTACATGGAATGTTGCGACGAGGTGTGGGCGTTCACCGGCAACGGCATTTCCAGCGGCATGCGGCTGGAACTCGACCGGGCCGGACAACTGGGCAAGCCGATCATCGAGATCGCCTAGGTGTAAGGAATGGCCTGGGATCAACAGCCCATCAAGGGATATCTGGTGGACGCCGACACGGGGGAGCGGCTCGAATTCCAGTACAACCCCAACTCCATCAGCGACGAGAAGTCGACCGACTACGCGACGATCAAAATCCCCGGCATGAGCCATCCGCGCTACCAGTACGTCGCCGGGGAACCGCGCCGGATCGCCTTCAAGGTCGAGCTGTTCAAGGGGCCGGTGAAGCAGAAGGTCGACTGGCTCCGCTCGCTGCAATATCCGGAACACGCCGGAACCATGCTCAAGAACGCGCCGCATCGTGTGCTACTGATTTTCGGCGATCTCTACCCGGGCGTGACCTGCATCGTCCGGCAGGTGAAGGCGCGTTTCTTCGGCCTGTTCGACCGGGACAATCTGCTGCCGCAACGGGCCGAGGTGGACATCGTCCTCGAGGAATATGTGGACCGTTCCATCAACTGGTCGGAGGTGCGCTCATGATCGGCCGCGATTCCCGATACGCCCGCTGCGTTCTCTACCGGGACAGCGACGGCACCTCCCTCGGCATGCGCCAGCGCATCGACACCACCCCCAGACACGACGACCGCCTGCACACCGTGGTCGAGGGCGACCGCCTGGATCTGCTCGCGCACCGCTATCTGGGTGACGCCAGGCTCTGGTGGATCATCTGCGACTACAACGACCTCTTTTTCCCGTTGGCGCTCGAGCCGGGTCTGGCGCTGCGCATTCCCTCCCGCGAACACGTCCAGATGCGCCTGCTCGACTGAAGCGTCCGACACCTCGCCATGCCTTCCGGTAAGTAAGCAGGGAACTGCGAACTACCGGAGAGACGCATGGATCTGGATACCTTCAAGCCGACATTTCTGATTCAGATCGAGGGGCAAGACCTCTCGAAGGACATCACCCAGGAGATCACCTCGTTCGTTTTCACCGACAACGAGGAGGAGTTGGATGTCCTCGAACTGTCGGTGACCGACCGCAACCTGCAGTTCGTCGACGATCCGCTGTTCCAGGAAGGCAACGAGATCGTGGCCCGCTTCGGCTACGTGGGGAACCTCTCTCCGCGCAAGAAAGCGGTCATCAAGGACATCGATTACGACTTCCCGGAAAACGGCGATCCGACCATCCGCATCAAGGCCTACGACAAGGGCTTCAAACTCGCGGGCAAGGAAAACCAGAAGGTCTGGCAAAAACCTGCTCCCGGCATCCTCTATTCGGAAATCGCCGAACAAGTCGCCGCCGCCAACGGCCTCACGCCGGTGGTCACGGCCACCAAGGGGACCCATCTCCGCGTCACCCAGAGCAACATCTCGGACGCCCAGTTCCTCAAGGAGCTGGCGGAAAAGGCCCGCGACCGCGATGGCGACGGCGTCAGCGGCTATGTCTTCTACATCCAGGACGACGAACTCCATTTCCATCCCCGCGAACTCGACCAAACGCCGCTGCTGACCCTCGAATATTTCACCGACACCAAGGGCCTGCTGCGCTCGTTCCGCCCCAGCACCCAATCCCAGGGAGCCAAGGGCGCGGGTGTCGAGACCAAGACGGTCGGCGTCGACCCGCGCAAGAAGGACGTAGTCGAGCACAAGGCCAACAACGCCACCATGCCCGAGCGGACGGCCCTGGGCAAGCAGACCTATCTGGTCGACGGCAACACCGGCGAAGGCAGCTTCAAGGAACAGGAGACGGGGCAGATCGTGCCCTGCTTCGACCGTTCCGAAGGCTTTCACGAAGAGCCGCGCCAGGAGCCCGCCCAGGACAGCGCCGAAGGCAAGTTCCGCGAGGCCGAGCTGCGCCAGGTCGAGGCGGACGCCGCCACCATTGGCATTCCCCAGCTACGCGCCAAGAAAAACGTCGAGATCAAGGGCGTGGGCCAGAAGTTTTCCGGCATCTACTACTGCCACTCGGTGCGCCACAGCATCAGCAGCGCAGGCTATCTCTGCGAACTCAAACTCAAGAAGAACGCCCTCGGCAAGGGCGCGGGCGACAAGTCCGCCGAGTCCCAGGGCAAACCCAACGACAAGGAGGCCCCGCCCACGCCGCAAAACGAGCCGCCAGCCATGGTGACCATCGACGCGGACTCCGGCGCGGTCACACAAGGAGGCGGCAATGGGTGATCTCAGCAAGAATTTCAACCGTTCGGAATTCGCCTGCAAGGGCAAAAACTGCTGCGGCCATTCGGCTGCGGTCCATCCCGACCTGGTCGACGCCCTGCAGACCCTGCGCGACCGCATCGGCAAACCGCTGTCCATCACCAGCGGCTTTCGCTGCAACCGACACAACAAGGCGGTGGGCGGCGCGGAACAGAGTTTCCACACGCTGGGCATGGCGGCCGACGTGAGCTGTCCCGCTGGCGTTTCGCCTGAAGCACTGGCGGTCATCGCCGAGGAGATCCCTCTCTTCCGCGAGGGCGGCATCGGGGTCTACGCCTCCTGGGTTCATCTCGACGTGCGCCAGTCGGGCAAGGCGAGGTGGCGGTCATGAGCGCCCAAACCAAGACCCTGTTTTCCGGCACCGCGCTGGGTCTCTCCGGACCGCTTCGGGTGGAGATCCTGCCCAATGGAATGACCGCGAGGCTGACCCAGCCGTTCCGTGTCCGCACCGGCGCTGGCCGCATCATCGAAGTGCCCGCCGGGTTCGAGACCGACTTCGCCTCGGTGCCGCGCCTGTTCTGGCGCGTGGTGCCGCCCTGGGGACGATATTCCCCGGCGGCCGTCGTTCACGACTATCTCTACCACACCGGCAAGGTCTCGCGGCTTGCTGCCGACCGCCTCTTTCTCGAACTGATGGCGGCCCTGGGCGTGCCTCTGTGGAAAAGGCAGGTCATGTATTGGGCGGTTCGTCTGGGCGGCTGGCTGGCCTGGGACGCCAGTCGAAAGCGGGAGGCGGAGCATGCTTGAAACCCGCGACCGTCAATCCGAGGAACGCTACCGCAACCGCTGGTACGGCAAGTACCGGGCCTTCGTGCGCGACAACAACGACCCCGAACGCCTTGGCCGGGTCCGTCTGGAAATCCCAGCCGTGCTCGGTAGCGGACGGGAGAACTGGTCCGAATGGGCCGCGCCCTGTTTCCTCTACGGCGGCAACGACGACACCGGCATGTTCCTGATCCCCGAGGAAGGTGCCTCGGTCTGGGCCGAGTTCGAGGGCGGCGTCGTCCAGTATCCGATCTGGACCGGGGTCTGGCTGGCCAAGAGCAATCCCGGCGAACAGCCCGAGGAATCCAAGCGCACCTGCGCCAACGCCTTCTGCCATGACTGCGAGGACAAGGTCGAGCATCAGGCCAACCGGCATGACGATCTCGAACACAAGAAGTACCACGGCCATCCGCCGTATTACTGCCCGCGCCTGAAGGTCCTGCTCAAGACCGAAACCGGCCATACCATCCTGGCCGATGACCGCGACGGCGACGAGCTGCTGCGGATCATCGACCGCGCCGGGCAGATCCTCACCATGGAAGGGAAGGTGAAGCCGGAGATGCAGAGCGGCAACGCCCTGCGGCGAGGCACGAAGGACGCCGAGAAAGGCGACCAGCTCGACATCGCCTCGCAGATCGTCGGCTCCCGCGCCCGCATCCAGCTCACCGACCTCTGCCGCCAGCAGGTGATCCTCGAAGCCTGGCAGGACAAGGAGAAGGTCCACATCCTCTCGTGCGACAAGGGCCGCTCCCGCTGGCAGAAGATCCTCATCGACACCACCAAGGGCCGGGAGAAGGTTCACATCTGGGGGCTCAACGGCACTCAGGAAATCCTGGTCGATTCCACCGCCGCCGCCGAACAGATACGGCTCACAGACAAGGCCGGTCAGGTGGTGCGCATGAACGCCGCGCCCGGCCAGGAGAGCATCAGCGCCACCGATAAGTCCGGCAGCCTCGTGTTCATGGATGGGGTGGCCGGAAACATCATCATTCGCTCGACGAACACCGTCTTGATCAACACCTGAAGGAAGCATCGCATGGGAGAAAGAACAACAACGCCCTCCGGACTCTCGGCCAGCGAGGAATTGCTGGCCCGGACCTTCGATCATTGGCGGGAGGAATTCCGCAGCATCCTCGAAAACCACCGCCGGGAAATCCAGGACCGACTCGAGAAGATCGAGCGTGAAATCGAGAAGAAATCGGACAAGGAAAACGTCGAGGTACTGGTCCGCTCGATCTATTCCGATCTGCACCGGCACGCCGAGGAGATCGACCGGCTGCACGCCCGGGTCGGCTCCAAGATGGGGACCGAGACCATGTGGAAGATCGTCGGCCTGGTGCTGACCATCGGCAGCACCATCGGCGGACTCGTCGGCTTTCTGATCCATCTGCTGCTGAAGGTAAACCCATGAGCTCCCAGGCGCGACTCGGCGACATCAGCAGTCACGGCGGCGTCATCATCACCGGAGCGAGCCGGACGCTGGACAACGGCATGCCGGTGGCCCGCATGGGGGATCTGCACGTCTGTCCCATCCCGGGGCATGGCGTGACGCCCATCGTGACCGGCAGCTTCGATACCATCACCGAAGGATTGCCCAACGCCCGCATCGGCGACATCACCGCCTGCGGAGCCATCATCGTCACCGGCAGTCCCGACACCATCGACAACTGAGGAGGCCGCCATGAACACTCTCGAACAGCCGCAGGAACCGCACTACTGGGATGTCTTCCCGAAGCTGATCCGCGTCTCGCGATCCCCATTCGTCCAGCGCATTCCGCTCTCGATCCGTGGCCTACCCGAAACACCGGTGTTCGAATCGTCCAATCCCGACGTGGCCAGTGTCGATGAAGACGGCAATGTCGAATGCGGCTTCGTTCCCGGAGCGGCCATGATTCTGGTCTGGGATTCGCCCGAGCGGCTCAGCCTGCGGCACGTTCAGGTCGAGGTCTATGGCGGCGGCGTCTCCGCACCGGTGGAGGTCCCTTCATGACGGATGCCCCGCCAACCTTTTGCCACTGGGAGGTACAGCCTCGCTCCATCCGCCTCTCCGCTGGCGAGTTCGAGCAACGGATTCCGCTCTCACTGCGCGGCGACGTGGACGCCCCGGTCTTTGCCACCAGCAATCCGGAGGTCGCGGAGATCGGGCCGGACGGTGTCATTCGCTGCGGCTGGACCATCGGCAACGCCGTGCTCATGGTCTGGCGATCCTCGGCCCGGGACAGCCTTCGCCATGTTCTGCTGGAGGTCCGCGATCCGTCCTGGTTCGCCGACCACCCGGACTTTGCCAGCGGAGCCACGGTCTTCCTCAGCGGCATGGTGGTCAACGCCCTCAACACCAGCGGCGTCGGCAACGCGCTGATCGAATTCCGCCGCTCGGAAACCGGCCCGACGGCGTTCCAGACCTTCGCCAACGCCTATGGCGGGTTCGAGCTGTCCGTACCTGAAGGGTTCTATTACATAGAGGTCACCGCGCCGGGATACATCGCCTGGCATGGCTGGGTGAATGCCGACCCCAACACATCCGGCGACATCCAGATCGTTCTCTCGCCCGAACTCGACGGCCAGGTCGCCCGCATCGTGTTGCAGTGGGGCCTGAACCCCCGGGATCTCGATTCCCATCTCACCGGACCGACGCCATCCGGCGGCAGGTTCCATGTGTTCTATTCCCACACCATCGAAAACGAGGCGGCGGAATTGGACGTGGACGACACCAGTTCCTACGGGCCGGAGACCATCACCATCCATCGGCTCATCCCCGGTGTCTACCGCTACGCAGTCCACGACTACACCAACCGCAACGCCAATCCGAGCACCGGCCTGGCGCAGTCCGGAGCATCGGTGAAGGTGTTCTTGAGCGATGGCCGTGAGCAGACCTTCAACGTTCCCAACGCCCCCGGCACGGTCTGGACCGTGTTCGAAATCGACGGCGCGGCCGGAACAGTGACGGCGGTCAACGCCATGAGCTATCAATCCCAACCCGCCAATGTCGGCATGTAATGGAGGTTATCCATGATTTCCGAAGAACCCTCCGAATTGCAGGCCACTATCGAGCAGACCGATTCCGGCGAACAGCAGTATGTTTTACGGGCGCTCTGCGATCACCTGTCCGGCATCCGTGAAGAGCTTTCCGGCATCCGCACGCTGCTGGAAGCCGGTCACGCCGCTTCGGAGGCGATGCGCGGCCAGGCCCAGGCCTATCTGGAGGCCCAGCAGGCCAGGACCCAGGAGTACCTGGACCAGGTTCAGATCGAGCCGGAGCCCGATTTCTATCCCTTCGTCGAACTGCCTGTGGGCACCGAACCCCGGGATCTGCCGGACGGCAACCGGCTCTTCACCTTGCCCGACGGCATGATCCTGCGGACCACTGACGACCAGCGAATCTGCGTCATCGACGCCGGGGAGCAGCAGGTCGTCACCCCCGGACCCGGCACGGCCGTCGAGGTCGCCCCGGGACGCCTTTACACCCTGGTCGAGTCCTATCTGAGCGCGACCCGGGAGGCAGCCGGTATCAGCGGACTGCCCGCCGGGATCGATCCGACCGCCATGGGCGCGGAACGCTTCGCGGTGGATCTGCCCGAGGGCATCCGTCTCGACGTCGATCACCGGGAGCGGTTCATCACCCTGATCAACCCGGCCGGACCAATCGACATCATCGGCATCGGCCGCATCGAGGGCATCGGCGAGACCATCACCGTTCGTCTGCTTTCCGGGGGAGCCAAGGGATTCCAGTGCGGCAAGTCCGGCCACGGCGGGCTGATCGAGGCGGACGGAACCATTCACCTGGGGCTCAAGAGCGGCCTGGATCTGGTGATCCGTTTCCAGGGAGAAGCTATCGACGACGACACTTCGGAAAGCGGCTGCTCGGGACAGTGCGGCATCGACTGCGAGGAGCGTACCTGATGAGCTATGACTTTCTCGGCAAGGGATTGCGCTACCCGTTCCGGTTTCAGTCGGTATCCGGCGGCACCCAGATCTCGGCCGCCACCTCGCGGGAGCACGAACATATCCGCGAAAGCATCCTGCAGATCCTCGGCACCCGGATCGGCGAACGGTTCATGAATCCGGAGTTCGGCTCCAGGCTGAAGGATCTGGTGTTCGAACAGAACGACGAGGTGCTCAAGGGTCTGCTGCGCCATTACGTGATCGACGCCATCAAGCGCTGGGAAAAGCGGGTGATCATCACGGAGGTGCGCTTCGACGACCGGCCGCTGAACATCGACTGCAACCTGCTGCTGGTGCATATCGCCTACCGGGTGATCCAGAGCCAGGTGGACGGCAACCTGGTCTATCCCTTCTACAGAGAAGACCCGAACCATCCCGCGCCCAGCTATCCCCAGCCGGAGCCCGAGCCGGAACCGCAGCCGGTGCGCAGCGTGCGCCTGTCGCCGGACGTGCGCTCGCTGTTCAATCTGCTCTGGTTCGACGCAGCCGAGATGAGCCCCGATCCGGACGATTCCTTCATCTGGCCAGCCGGGGAATACGAAGTCGCCTACATCGAGGGAGCCTATCAGGATCGCAACGGCAAATGGATCGTTAGCGATCCGGGTGACAATCACGGCCATTACCTGGTCTTCAAGGGAGCACCTGAAACGGAAACGCCCCAGAGCGAGCATTCCCTCTATCTGGCTGCGAGCGGTCTGGGCTTCGACACCCAGAGCCAGGCGGAAGACAACGCCGCTGGCACCGTTCACCGGATCACCACGTCGGAGTCTGGTCGCATCGGCCTGTTCTATTTCGAGGGCAAGAAGGAATCCCACTACCTCAACAACACCTCCGGGCAGCCCAATCCCGTCTGGCAACTGCGCGGCCCGCTCTGAGGCATCCCGCCTCCGACACATCCAGGCCCCTTCCGGTAAGTAACCGGCGTGGCGAGAGCATCAGGCGCTCTCGCATACCCGCCGAAAACCGGAGAGACCATGGGCCGCGCAAGCATCGGATATATCAACAAGGATTACGAATCGATCCGCCAGGAGCTGTTGGCGAAGATCCCGCAGCTCACCGACCGCTGGACCGATTTCAACCACTCCGATCTCGGCGTCGTCCTGCTCGATCTGTTCTGCGGCGTGGGCGACATGCTGGCCTACTACCTGGACGCCCAGGCGGCGGAGGCCTTCCTGCCCACGGCCCGCCAGCGGCAGAACGTCATCAACCTCTGCAAGCTCATCGGCTACCGGCTGGATTCGCCGGTGGCCTCCACCACCACGCTGCGTTTTCGGCTCTCCGCTCCGCTTGGCAAGGATTTGACCATTCCGGCGGGTACGGCCTGCCGCGCCTTGCTGAATGACGGCGAGGCGGATTTCGAGACAGTCGAGGACGGCCTGATCCCGCGAGGCGTGCTCTCGGTAGACATCCCGGCCCGTCAAGGCGTGCGCCGCACCGAGACCTTCACATCGACGGGGCTGCCATTCCAGCGCATCCGCCTGACCGGCGACGCCATCGCCCAGGGCACCATCACCGTTACGGTGGGGGACGACGCCTGGAGCGAGGTCGATCATTTCCAGGACAGCCTGGCCGACAGCCGTCATTTCATGGCCGACCTGGACGCCCTCGACATCTCTACCCTGATTTTCGGCGACGGGCAAAGCGGCGCTGTACCCGCTCAGGGAAGCGCCATCACCGTCAGCTATCTGCAGACCATCGGAGACCAGGGCAATCTCGGTCCGAATCGGATCACCCAACTGCTGAGCCCGGTCTACCTCGACGGCGGCCAGGTCTCCCTGACCGTCACCAATCCTGTTCCCGCCACTGGCGGCGCTTCGCGGGAAGCCCTCGAACACGCCCGCAGACAGGCACCGGCAGAGCTGCGCAGTCTCTGGAAGGCCGTCACCCTGGAGGATTACCAGGCGCTCGCCGAAGGTTACCCCGGCGTCGCCAAGGCCAAGGTGCTCGACACCAATGCCTGCCAGAACATTCGCTATTACAACGTCCAACTGGCCATCGCCCCCAACGGCGGCGGAATGCCCTCGGCGCTGCTCAAGCGGGACCTCGCGGAGTTTCTCGAACGCCGCAAGGTCATCACGGTCGAGATCAACCTGTTCGATCCGATCTACCGCCCCGTTTCCATCGACGCCGAGGTCTACGTCTGGCCCGGTGAACCGCTGGAAAACGTGCGTAGCCGCATCGAAGCCGCGCTCTCCGATTTCTTTTCCTTCGACCAAGTCTCTTTCGGCCAGACCATTCACTTCTCCGACCTGGTGGCCCTGATCGATGGCGTGCGTGGCGTCAGCCACATGCATCTCTACGCGCCCAGGCAGGACATCCTGCTGCGCCACGGCGAAATCCCGGTTCTCGGCAGCGTCAACCTCGATCTGCGGAGGGCCGGTTGATGTCGGATTGGTTCAAGGACAATCTGCTCGGCCTGCTGCCGCCGCTTTACGAGCACAACGACGAGGCCGGTGACCTGCGCACCTTTCTGAGCCTTCCCGCCGGAACGCTGGACGAGCTCAAGCAGGCTATCGACGACTTCCCGACCATCTTCGACGTCGATCATTGCGACGAACGCTTTCTGCCGCTGCTGGCGAGACTGGTCGGCCTCGAAGTGGACGGCACCTGTTCGCCGGACTGTCAGCGCCGCCGCGTGTGGGAGGCGGTCGAAATCTATCGCCGCAAGGGCACCATCCCGGCCATCGAACGCGACTTTGACGCGCTCGGTTGGCAGGGAGAACTGCAGGAGACCTTCCGCTCGGCTCTGCGTCTCAATGCCCGTTCCCGACTCAGCAGCGCCAAGCTGCCCGGGCTGGTGTTCAGCCTCGGCGTGTTTCGTGTGCTGTGCCTCAACCAGACCGAAGGGCTGCGCGACGCCCTGGTGTTTCACCACCCGGCGGGCACGCGCTGTTTTTGGCTCCAGTTCCTCCTGGAATGGATCGAAGGCGGCGCGATGCTCGATTTCGGGCATACCAACGCCGTGCGCCGGATCGTGCTGGCGTTTCCCGACGAAACCTTCGTCCTCGGACGATCCTCGCTCGGTTCATGTCGTCACCTGACCAACAAGCAGAGGGCCTGGGAGCTGCTGCAGCTCACCAGCACCACGGAGATGATCCCGGAGATCGACCGGGCCGCCGTGAAGGTCTCCCGTTTTCACGGCCGCCAGAACCGGGTGCGTCTGAACCACAAGGCCCTCAACGACTGGCGGTTGCCGTACACCCGTATCGGGGAGGACCGGGTTTCCTTCTGCACGCCCATCTACACCGGCCGCGATTTCGAAGGCGATGTGCTGGAAAGCGGCTTCGGGCTGGGCGAGAGCCATCTCAACCGCAAATCGCTGACCCATGGCGAGACCGAGCTGCGCTACTGCTTTCGGCAGAAGGACTTCTTTTTCGACACGCAGGCGGAACCGGTCGAACGGGCGGAAGCCAAGTACGACCTGCGTCTGCCCCTGGAATCCCGGCACCGCCTCTGCTTCCAGCTTGGCCGCGCCAGGCTCAACGAAGGTCTCGACCTCACCGCCAACCAGGGCGGCATCAGCAATCTGCTGCTCGCCTCCACCGCTGGCTGCGACGCGGACGTCACTTTGGCCGTCGACCGGATCGACCGATGGCGGCGGAGAGGGCCTGTGTTCCGGCTCAACGCGAACACCCTGAACACCCGGTATCTGAGCAATGCGAATCTGACCGGCGAACGGGCCTCGCTTGAAGTCTACGTGGACACGGGCTCTCTCCAGCGCCATCGGGTCGAGACCATGAAGCTGGGCGCAAGCCCGCTCAACACCACCGGCCTGCGCCTTTCCGTGGATCGGACCCGCCCCATGCGCGTCAGCCGCATGCGCCTCAACCAGGCCGGATTCCGCTGGTCGCGGCCGTCCTACCGCTGGCTGTTCCGTCAGCAGGACCTGCACGCGCCCACGCAGGCCGGGTTCGAGGCCGCCACTAATAACTATCGCGCCACCCAGTGGCCCACCTGAAGGAGAACCCATGGCAATTCACCTCTATCTTGACGAAGCGCTGACCCAGCAGATTTCCGAGGGGGATTTCAGCCGTCCCGAGGCCGAGAGCTACAACGGCACCGACGGCGAGATCAAGGATCGGCAACTCTACGTCGCCAACGAGCAGACTGGCCTTGCCTCGGCCATCGACGCGGCGCAGACCGCCATCGCGCTGGCCGAACCGCGCTTTGCCGACGGCGAACTCATCATCATCGACGGCGAGCAGATGCTCGTCGAAAGCGGCGGCCGAACCGTCAATCTCATCGTTCAGCGGGGCGTGGCCAACACCGCTCCGACCGCGCACGACGCCGGGACGACTGTCTATTCCGGCTACGACTACACCGGGCTGGTGCTCGATCCCATCGACGAAACCGGCACCGACGAATCGGTCTGGTACCGACTATCCCTGACCCAGGCCGGACTCGACACCGCCACCCAGGGCGCACCGCTGAATCTCGGCGACAAGGCCTTCCAGCAGACGCTGTCTTTCTGGCGGCGCTGCACCGTGCTCCCGGGCACGCCGGTGCAAAACAAACTCGACATCAAGCTGCGCCTGACCGGCACGGAAAACCCAATTCTCTAAGGAGGCCGCCATGGCATACCACAGCATTCAAGGACTCGCCCACGGTCGGCTCGACCTGCTCAATCAACTGCGGACCTTTCTGGTGACCACCATCGGCTGGACACTGCATGACGACCAGTCGGCCGACCCGCAGCCGTATTTCGTTTTCAAGTCTCACGGGGAATCCGGGGCCGAGGACGTCTATCTGCAGTTCCGTATCAGCACCACCTCCGGGCGGATTCACGTCGCCGCATTCCAGTATTGGGACGCGGCCACCCACACCGGCGTCAACGAGGCTTCGCACACCAGTTACACCTACCTGCGGGTGGAGGACAGCGCCGACTTCATCTTCTGGCTGTTCGCCGACCTGGATCACGTTTTCGTGGTGACCAAGCTCGTCTCTACCTACTACGGCCATTACAGCGGCTTGCTGAAACGCTTCTGGTCCGGGGCCATCGCGCTCACGCAGGCGGCGGTCACCTCCGGAAGCGGCGTGGTGCTTCAGGTCAACGACGCCACCGTAGTCACACCCGGACAAGACTATGTGATCAAGGACGACGCGGGCATCGAACGCGTGCGGGTGAGCGCCATCGACACCGCAGCCACGCCGAACACCATTACTGTGGAGGCCCTCGTTCGGGATTACGCCTCGGGGGCAAAGATCGGCGAGGACCCGCAGCCGGTCATAAACAGTTACTACAACGCGCCGGGCACCTTCTACGCCGTGAACAAGTTCGACGGCTGGACTTCCGCCTCCGGCCAGCAGGGCCGCTGCGGCGCGGCCAACGGCGGTCTCCAGGGCGAAACCGATCCGGAGATGCGCTACGGCACCACCATCCTTTTTCCCTGGCTCGCCTCGATGTCCGGTTCCGCTGCCTACCAGGAACTGCGCGGCGAACTCATCGAGATCTTCTCCGTGGGCGGCGGCAACGTCGCCTCGGAAGACACCATTCAAATCGGAACGGACAGCTACCGCGTGTTCAACCTGACCACCGGCGGCTGGTGCGCGGTGAAGGAATAACCCCATGGCAACGCATAGCGGAAAGCTCAAACCCATCAGCACGATCACCGGCCAGCGTCGTCCGGAAACGCTTATGTCCATGAACCGGGGCCAGGCGCTCAAGCTCAGCGGGAGGATTCGCCGTGGCCGTGCATAAGGGACAACTGGCATCCATCACCACCCGCAGAGGCACACGGCGGCCGGAACTGCTCGCCATTGGAGCGGCGCAACCCGGAGCGCTTTTCGAGCTGTTTTCCGGGGCACCGGCCAGGCGCACGGTGATGGTTCGGGCCGACAGCGCAATGCGGGTCGCCCATCGGCTCGAACGTCGATCCGACCTCGCGCTTCGCGTGAACAACCGCCTGAACCGGAGCGCCGACCTGTGGCTCGTCGTCCATGGCCGTCTGGGCGTCGATGTTGACGCGGCGGTGCGGGTGACGCGCCCCTGGCTGCGGAGTATCGACACCAGCGTCCGGACATCCGGCGCACACATCAGCCGCTCCGACACCGTTCAGCGCATCGCGATCCCGGCCGGGCTGCTGGCCGACACGCGCCAGATCCTGTTCGCGGTGCTCATCGATCAAGACCACGAAATTCAGACCTAAAGGAGAACAGCAATGGCACTGGGACTCATCGTCAAAACCGGCCGGATACTGACGGCCAAACTCCTCCTCGGCCAGGCCGTGGACGGCATCACCCACTGCGCCATCGGCGACGGGGATGCCAGCTTCAGCGACCCGCAGAATCCGCCCGCGCCGGACATCGGTCAGACCGGGCTCAGAAACGAACGCGCCCGCAAGCGCTACTACAAGCGGACTTTCCTCAAGGAGGACGCCGAAGGGGCGCTGCTGGTCAACGGCGTGCGCTACCTCGAAACCGGCGAGGAGACCAACACCATCGGCATTTTCTTCCGCTTCGACGAGGCAGAGGCCAACGGCATCACCATCCGCGAATACGGCTTCTTCGGCGGCGACGTGCAGTACGTGCAAAGCGTCACCGGGGATCTCGCCATGGGAGGCGTGTTCCATCAGGACACCAACCCGACCGGCGAGTTGCTGCGTCCGGGCTACCTGTACGAGGTGAAGAACATTCCCGACTTCAACAAGATTTCCGACACCCGCGTGGAGCTGGTCGGGATCATCAAGATCTAACTGGAGGATTCAAACATGAGCATCTCACGCGAGACATTCGACCCGACCAAGAACTACAAGCGCATCCGCTACCATCAGGATCGCGACCTGCTGGATTCCGAACTCAACGAGCAGCAGGACATCATCAACCTGGAGCGGCGCAAGATCGCCGACATCCTGTTCAAGGAAGGCTCCATCATCATGGGCCTCGAGGTCAGCGCGGCCGCCAACGTCCTGACCATGGCCCCGGGCGTGGTCTACATCGACGGCCATCTGGAACAGGTGAGCGGCGCGACCCTGACCTATGATCCGGCCACCACCAGCGGGGCCGATTACGTCTATGTGGAGCTGCTGAAGTACAACTACGGCTACACCCAGGACCCGGCCCTGATCAATCCGGCCACCGGCGAGCCCACCGCCGAACGGGAAAAATGGGTTCTTTCTCTCAAGGCGACAGACACCAGCGGCCAGACGCTGCCCAACAACGTGGCCGAGCGCCGGGTGATCCCGATCTACAAGTTCGACCGGGAGAGCGGCGATGTCACGCCCACGGTGCAGGAGAAGTCCAACCTCTACCTGCGGGATCTGCTGGGCACGCTGCCGGGCAGCCGGATCACCGTCTCCTCGATCACCGAGGACCAGCTCTCCTTCGCCGCCGCCGAAGGGCTCAATTCCCTGATTCAGAATCTGGCCGAGCGCACCTTCGACCAGGCCGGAAGCTATCTGGTGCGGGGCTTCGACACCTTCATCGGCGGCGTCGACGACGACAGCGTGGAGGCGATCACCAACGCCGGACGCGCCTACATCCAGGGCTTCCGGCATCAGCGCGATCTGCCCACTTCGACCCTGGTGCCCAAATCCATCGCCACCAAGTCGGTGCGCGGGGAGCAGAAGACCTTCGACATCAACAAGCACCGCTATCCGGTCAACTCCACGCCGCTCAAGGAGACGACCCAGGTGGAGGCCATCGTCGAGATTACCCGCAACGTCACTCGCGGCTCGGTGGGCGGCGGCGAAGACCTGCTCGACCCCAATCCCGTGGTGGACATCCTCGAGGTCAGCCAAGGGGCGACCATCTTCCAGGAGGGCGTGGACTGGCAACAGTCGGGCAACCATGTCGACTGGCTCGGCTCCGGCAACGAACCGGCCATCGGCACCACCTACACGGTGCGCTGGACCTACACCAAGCAGATGGTCAAGGGCACCGACTACGTGGACAGCGGCTGGTTCGGGCAGGCCAACCATCCGGCGGCCGGAAACTACTTCTATCTGGTGACTGCCTACAACGCCACCGGCGAGACGGCCTTCAACGCCGCTGCGGTCATCGCCCGGGCAACCGCCGCCGGGGAGATGAACAAGCTCTCCTGGCTGCCGGTCAGCGGCGCGACCGGCTATCGCGTCTACCGGGCCGCCACCAACGGCGCACGCACCGACTACAAGCGCCTGATGGAACTGGGCAGCGAGGCGCTATCCTACGTCGACGACGGCGTCGAGGAGATCGGCACCGTTTCGCCTCCGGCCACCAACACCGCCGGGCTCACCATGTCGCCAGTGCAGCTCGAGCTGGGTAACCTCAACGTGATCAATTTCGGGCGCGGCAGCCTCGGCGATCAGCCGGTGAACGGCTCCAACTGCAGCCTGGACTACGACTATTACCTCGGCCGCCGCGACATCGTTTACGCCACCACCACCGAGATCAAACGGCTGGAAGGGGCTCCGGCGGATTTTCCGAAGCTGCCCATCGTGCCGGAAAACGCCCTGGGGCTGTGCAGCATCGACTGCCCGCCCAACTCCACCGACATGGAGATCCGCAACTTCGGCCTGACCCGCATCACCATGGACCAGATCCACGACATCATCCAAGACGTCGAGGACCTGAAGTACAACGACGCCCAGTACCAGATGAACAACGAGCTGCAGAACCGGGACGCCCAGACCAAGAAAGGCATCTACTCGGACGACTTCTCGAACACCGCCCAGTCAGACATCTACCACGCCGAATGGGACGCCCGAGTCAACGAGATCGCCCGTTTCGTCGCGCCGGACCGCATTCCTCACTCCACGGTGCTCTCGGTCGATCAGGCGGGCAGCAACGCGAGCTTCTTCGGCAGCCTGGCACTGCTGCCGGGCAACGAGACCGTGCTGGTGGAACAGAACGACTGGTCCGAGGAGCGGAACATCAACCCCTACGCCGTGTTCGACAAGCCCCCGGCCATGCTGCAGATCACGCCCAACCTCGGGCGGCGCGGCCAGACCGGCATCGCCGTCACCGGCATCAACTTCACCCCGAGCAAATCCGGCATCGTACTGCGCTGCGACGGCCAGGTGATGGCCAGCAACCTGATCAGCGACGAGGCCGGTCGGGTCAGCGCCTCCTTCACCATCCCGACCAACGCCCGCAACGGCAACCGCATCGTGGAGATGGCCGACGGCGTCTACTCGGCCCGGGCCAGCCTGCAGATCAACGATCCGCTGGTCATCACCCGCATCGAGCGCATCATCGAGAACCGCATCATCCGCGTGCCCGTGGTGCAGGTGGTCTGGCGCACCCAGACCATCTTCGTGCCCCGCGATCCGCTGGCCCAGACTTTCAGCTTCACCCAAAACCAGGTGATTTCCAGCATCGGACTGCAGTTCACCGCCAGGGACCCGAGCATTCCGGTCACGGTGCAGATTCGCGGCGTCACCACCGGTCTGCCCAACGGCGTGGTGTTCGCCGAGAAAGTGCTGGCCCCGAACGAGATCAGCCTGAGCGGCGAGACCCGCATTCGCTTCGACGACCCGTTCTACGCCGAGGCCAACACCAGCTATTCCGTGGTGCTGCTGACCAACAGCACCAATTACAAGGTGCGCACCGCCACCCTGGGCAAGATGGGCCGCTGGGGCATCATCACCCGGCAGACCTATATGGAAGGCGTGCTGCTGGAGAGCTCCAACGCCGAGACCTGGACGCCGCTCAACGGCTCCGACCTGGCGATGAAGATCTACGGCTACAACTTCCAATCCGAGGGCATGATCCGCTTCCAGCCGATCACCGGCGTGCAGTTCTCCGACATCAACCTCGACGAGTACTCGGCCATCCCCCAGGGCACCGGCCTCGACTGGGAATACTCCACCGACGGCGGCGTGACCTGGGACGCCATGGTTCCCGCAGAGGAGGAGCGGCTGCCCAACCTCGCCACCCGGGTCCAGATCCGCGTGCGCCTGAGCAGCTCGCTTTCCAACGACACCCCGGCCATCAACTTCCGCGACGTCAACCTGGTGGACTACCTCAACAAGACCACCGGGGCATACCTGACCCGCGAGAACGAGCTGACCCAGGGCGTGGAATCGACCAAGGCCTATGTGCAGATGCAAATCCCCAGCGGCACCACCCTGCAATGGTTCGCCAGCAACGACGGCGGCCTGACCTGGGAGGCGATGACCATCCAGGACACCCGGCCCATCGACGAGAACTGGACCGAGTACACCCTGGTGCGCACCTTCACCGACAACACCGGCAACAAGGTCCGCTACAAGGCCGAGATGACCGGCACGCCGCTGATCTACCCGCGCATCCATTCGCTGGGCGCGACCCTGAGCTAAGGAGGCACGGCCATGATCGTTCGACGCAAAGGCGGACTGACCGAGTTCATCCCTTCGCCGCAGGAGAAGCGCGACGGGCTGATCCGCGACCACGCCCTGGGCCTGCTGGAGAATCTGCACCAGCGCCTGGCGCGGCTGGAACGGGCATCAAAGCTCCCGGCCACCGAAGCGGAGGCCTTCACGGCGCTGCTGGCGCGGATGCGGGCCGACGAGTCGCGCAACCTCGAACTGCACGCCAGCCTGATCACCGGCGAAACCGCTTCCGGCTGACCGGCTCACTGCCACCGCCAACCCAGAAACTAGCGAGCAGCAAATCTTCTGATTCATTCCTATAGAGACAATAAATTTCCGCTTGACATTTTCATACGGTTATTTCAAATTGTTATTTGAAATAACCGTATTGTTTTTTGGAGGCAGATATGGCCTGAAAAAAATCAGAAGCAAAAAAGGAAAAGCTTTTGGCAGCAGCAGGTGATGTCTTCATCGAAAAAGGTTTCAGAGACGCTACGGTTGCCGAAATCTGTGCGCGGGCCGAAGCCAATGTCTCGGCCGTCAACTATCACTTCGGCAGTAAGGAGGCCCTCTACCAGCAAGCGTGGCGACATTCCTTTAAAGAGTCGATAGAGAATTATCCCCTAAGCGGTGGCGTCAGTGAGTCGGCTCCAGCTGAGGAAAGACTGCGTGGCCAACTGACCTCAACGATTCAACGTATTGCCGATGAGAACAACAAAGACTTTTTCATCGCTCAGATGGAAATGGTCAACCCCACAGGCCTGTTGCAGGAAGTGATGAAGAATGAACTCATCCCCATGCGGCAACAGACCCTCACGCTCGTCCGTGAACTCCTCGGCCCGAAATCAACCGAGCAGGACGTCCAATTCTGTGAGATCAGCATCATCAGCATGTGTGTTCACCCCATGGTGATGCAGAGAATCGCCAAGCGTTCCCATGCTGGTGAGGTGCCCCTCTTCATAGAGGACATAAACGCTTTTGCGGACCATGTAGTCGCATTCGCCTTGGCCGGGATCAACACCATTCGCAGCAAGGAAGTCAACTCATGATTATGCGCAACAAGAAGTCCATCATGATCGGCATATTGGCACTATGCCTGATCACTGCCGGTGTGGCCGCCGCCAAAATATATTTCTCTCCCCCGAAGGTGACCTACATCACCGCCCCGGTAACCCGCATGGATCTGGAAGAAAGCGTCCTCGCCACCGGCATCTTGAAGGCCTACAAGACTGTCGCGGTGGGGGCGCAGGTTAACGGGCAGCTCAAGACCCTGCACGTCGACCTGGGAGATACGGTGAAAAAGGGGCAATTGCTGGCCGAGATCGATCCGGTTCTTCCGCAGAACAATCTCAAGGATGCTGAGGCCCAGGTAGAAAACTTGAAAGCACAGCGCCGGTCAAAGCAGGCCCTGCTAAAACAGTATGACGCTGAATATCAACGCCAGAGCGAGATGAATGCCAAGGATGCCGCGTCACAAGCTGATCTGGAGAGCGCACAGGCCCAGATGGATGTCACCAGGTACGACATCGCGGCCCTGGACGCCCAGATCAAAAAGGCGCTTATCGCGGTCGACACGGCCAAGGCCAATCTTGGCTACACCCGCATTCATGCCCCCATCGACGGGACCGTGATTTCCATCGATACCGAGGAGGGGCAGACCGTGGTCTCGAACCAGTCGGCCACGACCATTTTGACTTTGGCGACCTTGGACACCATGACGGTCAAGGCCAAGATCTCCGAAGCGGATGTGGTGCGGGTCAAGCCTGGACTCACGACCTATTTCACCCTCTTGGGGGACAGCGATACCCGCTACTACGGAACCTTGCGGGCTGTAGAACCCGGACCAGTGTCGAGTGGGACAACCTCGACAGGAACAAGCAGCTCCAGCTCAGCCATTTATTACTACGGGTTGTTCGAGGTGCCCAACCCTGATCACACCTTCAAAGTCTCCATGACCGCTCAAGTTGCCGTCGTGCTCAATGAGGCCAAGCAAGCACTTAGCATTCCGATATCGGCCCTCGGGTCAAAACAGATGGATGGCAAGGCGACAGTCCGCGTTCTGACTGGTGAGCAGGCGGAAACCCGGACGATCCATACCGGAATTTCCAACAACGTCCAGGTTCAGGTCCTGAATGGGCTAAACGAGGGAGACAAAGTCATCATTGGTGACAGCTCCAACCTTCCTGCAGCTGACTCAGGCAGTATGCCCAGGCCTCCCAGAGGGTGATGACATGAGCAAGTCGTTACTCGAAATACGCGGCCTGGTCCGGCGCTTCCCAACGGGCGATCAAGAAATCGAAGTCCTGAAAGGGATTGACCTGACCATCCATGCTGGAGAAATGGTTGCCATCATCGGTGCGTCCGGCTCAGGAAAGTCGACGCTGATGAATATCCTCGGTTGTCTGGATCGCCCAAGCGATGGCAGCTACCGGATCGACGGTCGTGAGACCGCCAGCCTCTCTGATGACGAATTGGCTGGCTTGCGACGTGACTACTTCGGCTTTATCTTCCAGCGCTACCATCTGTTGCCCCATCTGACCGCGACTCAGAACGCGGAAATCCCGGCGATCTACGCGGGAAGCAACAAGCAGTCCCGTCAGGAGCGTGCTCGTAAGCTACTTGAGCGTCTGGGGTTGGCCGACCGCTGCGAGCATCGCCCCAACCAGCTTTCCGGCGGCCAGCAGCAGCGGGTCAGTGTCGCCAGGGCGCTGATGAACGGCGGCGATGTCATTCTTGCGGATGAACCGACCGGTGCCCTGGACAGTCAAAGTGGCAAGGAGATGATGGCGGTCCTGCATGAACTGCATGCGGGCGGCCATACCATCATCCTCGTCACTCATGACCAGCAGGTAGCAAGCCACGCCGAACGGATCATCGAGATCAGCGACGGCGAAATCATTCGCGACCAGGCCAATTCGCAACAGCAGCCATCGGAGGCCGCCACTCTGCCCCCCAAGGCAACAACCAACCAGCCCAGCAACTTTATCCAAGCCAACTGGGGCCGGTTTGCCGAGACCTTCAAGATGGCGCTCATCGCCATGCTCTCGCACCGCATGCGAACCCTGTTGACCATGTTGGGGATCATCATCGGGATCACTTCGGTGGTTTCGGTGGTCGCACTGGGTCAGGGAGCGCAGCAGAAGGTCATCAAGGACATCAGCGCCATGGGGACGAATGTCATCGATATCAACCCTGGCAAAGATTGGGGCGATGAAGACGCCGCCAGTATTCAGACCCTCGTGCCATCCGATCTGGAGGCATTGAAGGCTCAGGTGTATGTCGACAGTGCCTCACCGGCTACCGGTGGAAGCCAATTGCTCCGCTTTAAGAACCTGACTGCTAATGCATGGGTGAACGGCGTGAGCGAACAGTATTTCCGGGTTAAGGGGTATGAGATAGCCGACGGTATCGCCTTTTCTGCCGACGACGTGAAACAGCAGGGGCAGGTGGCGGTGATCGACCAGAACACCCGCAAGAAGTTCTTCGCCTCGGAGGACCCTATTGGTCAGATCCTTTTTGTCGGTGAGCTTCCGTGCCGGGTGATCGGCGTCACCAAGGAAAAGGACGGCCCGATGGGGAGCAGCTCGTACCTCCAGGTCTGGATACCCTACAGCTCCGCGATGAACCGGTTGCTGGGGCAGCAGCATTTCAACTCGATCACGGTGAGGGTCAAGGACGGTATCTCCAACCAGGTCGCAGAACAGAGCATCACGAAATTGATGGCGCAGAGGCACGGCCGCAAGGATTTTTATACCAACAGCAGCGACAGCATCATGAAGACCATCAACAAAACCACCACTACACTGAAGCTGATGATTTCGGCAATCGCCGTCGTGTCCCTCATCGTCGGCGGTATCGGCGTCATGAACATCATGCTGGTATCGGTCACGGAGCGCACCCACGAGATCGGCATCCGGATGGCGGTCGGGGCGCGTCAGGAGGACATCATGCAGCAGTTCCTCATCGAATCGGTCCTGGTCTGCCTGCTCGGAGGGATGATCGGAATCCTCTGCTCCTTCGGCGTCGGCAAAGTCTTTTCCATGTTCGTCAGCAGTTTCTCCATGCAGTTTTCCTTTATGTCGATCATTTCGGCTTTTCTCTGCTCATCTCTGATCGGTGTTGTCTTCGGTTTCATGCCTGCTCGCAACGCAGCACGACTCGACCCGATCGAAGCATTGGCTCGGGAGTAATCTCCACATGAAACGTAAATCAACAATCCGCTATGCCTTGATCCTCCTGGTTGCCACTATGTTGGGAGGGTGTAGTGGTTTACTCCATCGCAGCGAATACAACCGGCCTGATGTTTCAATGCCGCAGCAATGGCAGGCAACGGGTGTCACCGGTTCTTCAGTAGCCACCGCTGCACAGTGGTGGCGTGATTTTAACGATCCTGTCCTGAGTGAACTGATCGAGCGGGCACTCAAAACCAATAACAACCTGGCAGCTGCCACCATCAAGGTCAAGAGGGCGCAGCTCTCATCACGGCTGACCGGAACCAACCTGACTCCGTCACTGTCGGCGACTGCCAGCAGCCGCCGGAGCCGCGACCTGACAAACCACGTCGACACAGATTCGAGCGGTGCGGCTCTATCGGCAAGCTATGAGTTGGACCTTTGGGGGAAATTAGCGGGTGCTCGCGATGCCAGCAGTTGGGAAACTGAAGCGACTGAATTCGATCGCCAAAGCACTGCGTTATCGCTGGTCGGCACAGTTGCGACGAACTATTGGACCATCGCCTATCTGAATGACCGTATCGCATCGGTTGAGGCAAGCATTGCCAATGCCGAGAAAATCCTGGGGCTGGTGGAAGTCAAATACGCAGCCGGAGCCGTTTCGGGCCAAGACAAGATTCAGGCTCAACAGACCATTGTCAGTCAAAAAGCCCAGCTAACGCAGTTGCAGCAACAGCGCAATGAGGCGCGTAACGCACTGGCGATCCTGTTCGACCAATCCCCGGAAAACACGTTGCCGGAACTGCAACGCTTGCCTTCCGGGTCATTGCCACAAGTGGATGCGGGCCTGCCAGCCAGCATCCTTGCCCAACGCCCCGACCTCCAGGCCGCAGAATTCCGACTGAAAAAGTATCTGGCAAACGTCGACAATACCCGTGCCAGCTATTACCCGAGCTTCACTCTCACCGGTTCACTCGGCACGAGCAGCACAAGTCTGACCGACGTTCTAAAGAACCCCTACACCATCCTGGGGGCGGGATTATCGCTGCCTTTTATCGAGTGGAACACGATGGAGCTGAATGTCGAGATCGCAAAGACCGATTACGAAGAAGCCGTTGTCAATTTCAGGCAGACGCTGTACTCAGCCCTGAGCGACGTCGAAAATGCGTTGTCCGCTCGCAGCCATTTTGCCGAGGAGGTCAAGCAACGGGAAGAGTATCTGGCCTTGTCCGTCAAAGCCGAGGAGTTAGCAAAAATACGCTATCGGTCGGGGGCTACAGCACTTCAGTCCTGGCTGGATGCCCAGGAAAGTCGGCGAGATGCCGAACGAGCGCTGGCGGTAGCGCGGCTGTCGGAACTCCAAAACAATATGGCTTTGTATCAAGCTCTTGGTGGTGCGATGCAGATGTAAAACCGCCGAAGCGGAGGCCTTCACGGCGCTGCTGGCGCGGATGCGGGCCGACGAGTCGCGTAACCTCGAACTGCACGCCAGCCTGATCACCTCTGATACCGCCTCCGGCTGATCCGGCTCATTGCCACCGCCAACCCAGAAACCCCGGATACGGCCAGCCCGTTCCGGGGTTTCTGCCGTCTGTGCGCCGCCCAATCCGGCCAAACTCGCAAGTCATTGAAAATAAAGGTGTTAAATGTCGGCTTTGGCTGTTCTTCTACTTGATTTGTGTCTGGAAAGAAGCATTCATTCATGGTGTAAGCAGAGGCTAAAAAGCCTTGCCTGACAACGACTTAGAAGCGCCATGAACGACGGAGGCACGCATGAACCTGAAAGAGATCCACTACGGGATCGAGATCGAGACCGTAAAACGCACCCGGGAACAGATCGCCTGGGCCATCCACTCGGTGGTGGGCGGCACGGTCCGCCATGTCGGCATCCCCAGCAGCTATGACCCCTGGGAGGTCGAGGACCTGCGCGGCCGCGTCTGGAAGGTGGTGGGGGACGCCTCCCTGACCAGCGTCCCGGCCCATCTGCGGGCCGAGGTGGTCAGCCCGGTGCTCGGCTACGACGATATCCCGCAACTGCAGGAGGTGGTCCGGGCCATCCGCCGCGCCGGAGGCAAGATCAACAGCCAGTGCGGCATCCACATCCATATCGACGCCGCGCCCTTCGACGGAAGGCACCTGGGTAACCTGGCCAAGATCATCTACAAGCAGGAGCCGCTGATCCTCCACGCCCTCGGCATCAGCCGCGACCGGCTCAACCGCTACACCCGGCCGGTCAGCGACGAGCTGATCCAGCGCATCGAACAGCATCGCCCCCGCACCAAGGACCAGCTCAACCGCATCTGGTACGGCTACCACAACCGCCAGCCCCAGCACTACGACAACAGCCGATACCACGGGGTCAACCTGCACAACGTCTGGTACCGGGGCACGGTGGAGTTCCGCTGGTTCGAGGCGTCCCTCCACGCGGGGCGGATCAAGGCCTACCTGCAATTCTGCCTCGCCGTCGCCGCCAAGGCGCTCAATGGTCGGGCCGCCTCCAGCCGCAAGCGAGACTTCGATCCCCAGAGCGCCAAGTACGACTTCCGGGTCTTCCTGCTCCACCTCGGGCTGATCGGCGATGAGTTCAAGACCGCCCGCAAGCATCTGATGGCCAACATGCCCGGCGACGCAGCCTTCAAGAACGGACGCCCCAAACCGCAGGACGTCCTTCCGGACGAAACAACCACTCTCACCAACGAGGCCGGGCAAGTTCCCGGCCTCACTGTTTAAGGAGGTGCCCCATGAAGATTCTGATCCGCTCCACCACGCTGGACGGCGAACCGATCCCAGGCAGCGGGGAAACCCTGCAAGCCGACGACTGCCTCGAAGTGGTCGAGCTGATGCGCGGCCAGACACCTTTTACCGCCAGCCGAGCCCCCCGGGACTACATGACCGAGGTGCTCTCCGGCATTGAAGGCGGACCGACCTATCCACTGCCGGAGGACGCCGCCGCTGCGGCCGCCGAGTTTCTCACCCGTCTGGCTCGGCACGGCCTGATCGAGTTTCTGCCCGACGACAAGGCCAGCGATCCCTGGCCGGAACGCTTCCTCGAAGCCCTAGAGACGGTGCGGCTCTCCGGGCGCACCAACATGCTCGACCACCCGGAGGTGACCCGGCTGACCGCCGAGATGGGCTACCCGGAGGTGGCCGAGTGGCTGGCGGACCACCGGCGCGAATACGCGGCCTTCGTCCTCGAAGGGACGAGACCGCTCGGTAAGAACTTCGGCGGCAAGGAGGACCCGGCTCCATGTGCGGACAAGTAGGCATCATCTTCGGCCGCAAGCGCAGACGGCCCAACGAGCGGGATTACCTGCGCGAGCTCTTCATCCGCATGCTGCTGCACAGCGAGGAACGCGGACCGCACGCCTCCGGTCTGGCCTGGCTCAAGACCGACGGCAGCCACCGCATCTTCAAGCGGCCGATGCGGGCGCACGAGCTGGTCTACGAGAAGCCGTTTCAGGAGCTGCTTGGGCAGGTCGACAACGAGACCACCATCCTTATGGGCCACACCCGCTGGCGCACCCGGGGCAACGAGTTCAATAATCGCAACAATCATCCCATCCGGGCCGGGATCGTCATCGGCACCCACAACGGCACCATCTACAACGCCGATTATCTGTTCCGCCGTCTCGGGCTGCCGCGCTACGCCGAGGTGGATAGCGAGCTGATCTTCCGCCTGGCCGACCGCTTCGCGCCCGAAGGCCCCATCGACCAGGAGGGCCTGAAGAAGGCGCTTGCCCTCTGTCGCGGTCAGATGAGCGCCGTGCTGGCCTCACGGCTCGACCCCGGCACCATCACCGTACTCAAGGGCAACAAGCCACTCTGCCTGCGCATCCACCGCCAGCACCGGGTTTTGCTCTACGCCTCGGACGACGCTTTCATCGACTTTGCCGTGGATAACGAGAAGGGCTGGCGCGAGCTAGAGGTGCCGCCCATGACCATGCTCACCATCCGCCACGCGGATGTGCGGGCCATCGAGAACAGCGAATTTCGCTTTATCCCCCAGGAGCGCAAAGGGACAATTCCAGAAGGAGTGAATGCATGAACATTGAAGAACCCTCGAAGCTGACAAATCCGCAGGACAGCGGATTTGGACGCACTGAAAGTGCGCCCGCAGGGCGAGGGCCAGGGACGGCCCGAGTCAGCACAAACCCGGAAGACTCTCCCGAGGCCATCCTCCGGCTCTTCGTCTACGGCACCCTGAAACGGGGCTACTGGAACCATCAACGTTTCTGCGCCCAGGCCCGCAGCACCGAACCGGCCGTGGTCTGGGGCAGGCTCTACCACCTCCATGCCGGGTTCCCGGCGCTTGAGGTGCCGGAAGGTCTGATCCTGGCCCGGGGCACCGACGATCCGCTGGCCGACGCCCGCAGGCAGCAGGAGAGCGGCACACCGCGCTTCGGCCGCCCGACCGGCGACTGGGATCTGATCTATGGGGAACTGGTGACCTTCACCGATCCTCAGCGCGATCTACCGCCCATCGACCGGCTGGAAGGCTTTCGGCCCGGCGGGCACAGCATGTACCAGCGGGTGATGGTGGCGGCATCCAGGGGCACAATCGCCTGTGCTGTATGGACTTACACCATGCATGCGCCTCAAAACGGCCACCGGGTCACCAACGACAATCAGGCCGTTTTTTGGAAAAGTCGGCACTAATCGGCACAAAACGCTTGATTTTGGCAACCCATCAATGTAGTTTATGGAGGTTAATTTGCGGCATTGTGTCCGGATTTCGGGACTCCCGGAGGCCTTCGGGCTTTTACCGAAAACTTGATGAACGAAGGACGAAGGCTATGGATGAGAGATGGCTGACAGTCGATGACATTTGCAAATATCTGAATGTAAGCAACGAGACGGTCTACAAGTGGATCGAACAACGGGCTATGCCTGGTCATCGCGTCGGTCGTCGTTGGATGTTCAAGCAGGACGAGGTAGACGCATGGGTCCGCTCTGGTGGTGCGGCTGACAGGGTAAATGTCACAACTGATAAGTGAGTAAAGGCGATTCATGAATAACCAGCGAGTAAAATTTTCAGGACATCAGACTTTTTCCCTCCGCTATGGTTGGTTGGAGAAGGGCTACGAGTTCACCGCAAACAGAAAAAGCTTTTCTCACGAATCAGCTATTGTTGATTTGGGCGTTGGAAAAAACATGGTCGATAGCATTAAGTACTGGTGCGATTTGACCGGGATCATCGAAGACGATGTTGTTACCCGTTTCGGGAAGAAACTATTGGACGAGAGATCAGGCTGGGATCCTTTTTTGGAGGACCAAGCTTCCTGGTGGTTGTTGCATTGGAAACTTACTACAAACCTGAACTATAAGACTTCAGGCACGGCTCTCTTCTCTTACCTCCGAAAGCCTGAATTTTCGAAACAGGATGTGGCTGAAGCAGCCTTGCGTTTTGTTGATGCAGGCAAGAAATCTCCATCCGACAACATTATTATGAGAGATGTCGACTGCTTTATCCGCTCTTATTGCGGACTCAAGCGATTTGAGAAAAAAAAATCCGGAGAGGAATCATTCGATTGTCCCCTGCAAGAGCTGAACTTAATTCAGGCGATGAGTGGAGGAGACTTTTACCGCTTTTCAATCGGGGCCAAAGCTTCTCTTCCCGCAGAAATTATTGGTTATGCAATCTGCGAGTATTTCGGACGAGAAAACAAGAGCGCAATGACAATTCAGGGAGTGCTCTACAAGGAAGGAAGCCCTGGGCAAGTGTTTATGCTGGATGAAAACGCATTGATTGAGGCCGTTCAGGAATTACATGAAAACTCGATTTGGGGGAATCGGTTCGATTTCACAGAGTCCGCTGGTGTTGCACAAGTGCATTGCAATGTAGCCCTCGATGAAGCCGAAGAGTTGCTAAGCAGCTATTACTGCCGAGGGGATGTGTGATGGGCAAAGGCCTGAAAAGATCTCATTATGTTGCGGTAGCGCCTCGATTTTTGCGCTCTGTCAACCTTCATAACGACTGGCAGAACATTGGCAGTGCGTCCGGTTACATTGTAACCCCCAATGTAGCTCAGGCGCTGGAGCAACTGAGCGAAGGGTTGTTATCTGAAAAGGGGCAGCGGGCCTTCGCTTTGACCGGTCCATACGGAACCGGGAAATCAGCATTTGCGGTTTTTCTTTGTCAGCTTTTGGATCGGGATGCCAGGAAGGTTGACCAGGCAGCTAAAATGCTTGCCCCGGAATACTCCAAGCTGAATGCAAAGTTGCGGCAAATTCGCAAAACCAAAGACGGCCGAGAGGGATTTCTTCTTGTCCCGGTTACGGCTCGTCGTCGCCCCATCGCGCAATTGCTGTTGGAAGGAATGCTCGAGGCCGTCAGGGGCATGAAACCTTCTACATCAGTGAGGGATCTCCATGCTCGAATTGAGGAGGCGCTTCGGCGAAAGGCTTGGCGAGACACTGCCATTGTGGTTGGTTTTCTGACTGACGTTCAGAAAGAGGCGGAGAAACAATTTTTCACTGGCGTTCTCTTGCTTGTTGACGAGGCGGGGAAAACACTGGAATACGCCCTTCAGGATCGAGCAGGTGGCGACGTATATATTTTCCAGGAGTTGGCGGAATACGCCAGCCGCCAATCGAAAACACCTCTGCTGTTTCTCATTACCCTGCACCAAATGTTTGACGACTATGTTGAGCTGTCTGATCGAACTCTTCGTAATGAGTGGAACAAGGTCCAGGAGCGTTTTCAGTCTATTCAATTCAGCGAGTCAGCGGGCACCACAATAAGGCTTATAGCTTCAGCATTACATCCAGCTGTCAATTTGCCAAAGCCAATAGCGGATGAGTTGGATTACGCTTTGTTGGACATCAAAAAGGGAGCAATCTCACTCCCTTTTGGCCTGGAATATGCCGAATTTGAAAAAATAGCTCGTCGCTCATGGCCATTGCACCCTAGCTTATTGCTGGCAATGCCCTACTTATTCAGAAGGCTCGCACAGAATGAACGATCCATTTTTTCTTATTTAACCAGCTGCGAGCCATTTGCCTTCCAGTATCATATTGACCATCCTGTTGACGGGGGTGACAACTTTATCCGTCTGCATCATATCTATGCCTATTTATTAGCTAACTTTGAGGCGGGGCTAGCTCGCTTGCCGCACGCGAAACGTTTATTGGAGGCCAACGACATTATAAATAGCCGTCACTATCTAAGTCACGCCCAACTTGAAATTGTGCAGACAGTGGCGCTTTTAAATGTCTTGTCAGAAATATGTCCTCTTCGCGCCACAGCGCAAATTCTCAGGAGTGCTGTTTCTAGCCCGGCAACACTAGATCAGGACCTGGAGTTTTTGAGACAGCAGTCGGTAGTCACTTATCGACGATTGGACAACTCATATCGGGTTTGGGAGGGCAGCGATGTCGATATCGAAGCCCGAATGAATGAAGGTAGGAGAAAGCTTCAGATTGAAAGTGTGTCGCCCTTGGAGGCTCTTTGCCATCACCTTCCTGCCAGGACTCTCGTTGCCCGTCGCCACAGCCTGAAAACTGGTGTCAACCGTTATTTCAATCTGATGTATGCGGAGAGTTTGAGCAAAAGTATTCTGAAGGCAGCTGACAGATTTGAAGATGCAGCAGGCACCATTATTGTGTTGCTGCCACAAGCCAACATAGAGCGACTGAAGGCTGAAGCTCTCGAAGCGACCAAAGGACAAAAAAGGCTCATTATTGCTCTGCCCACACAAGTTGATGCCTTACGCGGTGTCGCGGAGGAGGTAGCTTGCTTACGTTGGGTCGAAAAAAATACGCCTGAACTCCGTGATGACCGCATTGCCCGGCGCGAGTTAAACTTGAGGCTCGCTATGGGAGAACAGCACATCGCCCAACATATTCAGACGTTGCTAGATCCTCGTCCTGCGCCGGTGGGCAATTCTTGTCAATGGATATGGCACGGTCAAGACCAGCAGCCGCAAAAGCCTGTTGATGTAACAAAATTGCTATCCCTAGCATGTGACCAAATATACCATTTAACCCCCATGGTCCGAAATGAGCTGGTCGTCAGAAAAAAACTTTCAAGCGCTGCTTCAGCAGCACGACGTTGTCTGTTGGAGCGCATGTTGGAAAGGCGCGGTGAGGAGTGTCTTGGCATTGAAGGCTACCCTCCTGAACGCAGCGTATATGAATCCGTGTTACGTGCTTCTGGGGTTCACTTCTTTAATGCTGACCGTCAGCGGTGGGACTTCGGACCTCCTTCTGAGGGCAATAGCTGCAACCTACGGCCATCGTGGGATTTGATTGAGGATATAGTATTCGCGGAAAATATTCAGCGGATCGAACTTGTCGACCTGTTTGAACAGCTTGCAAATGTCCCATATGGTCTTCCGGATGGTGTTCATCCAATTATATTTGTTGCCTTTTACCTCCATTACCAGGATGAGTTGTTTCTTTATAGGGAAGGTACTTTTATTCCCGAAGTCCTGTCGGCCCACCTGGAGCTGCTGCAAAGAAGGCCTGACCTATTTGCGGTTTCGGGCGCAAAGCTTGATGGCACCCGCAAGGCGGTTGTGGAACGTCTGGCCACAGGTTTAAAACAGGCTCCTAAGACGGCCTCGGTCGTGCGTGCACTGTATCGTGTATTGAATTCGTTGCCACCCGTCACGCAGAAAACAACCCAGATCGGGAATGCTGCGGCAGTAAAAGTGCGCGACTGCCTGCTGCACGCGGCTTCACCGGAACAGCTCCTTTTTGTCGACCTGCCACGTTGTTTTGGGCTGCAGCCATTCATGCAGGGGCAGAGGCGTGAAAGAGACGTGGATTATTTTTTTGAGCAGCTCAATAACAGTCTTTCCACCTTAAACAACCACGGCCCAAAGTTGCTTGAGAAGAAAAGGAAGGTCTTGCTCCGTAACTGTGGGCTTGCCGAAAACATCGATGGGTGGCACGAGCTCGAGCGTAGAGCGGCATGGCTCGTGCCACGTATTAAGCATGAGGTGCTGACCCCCTTTCTCAACTGTGTAAATAACGGCATTGCCGACGACCACAACGCACGCCCAGCATTGTCTCTGATCGCCAACCGGCCTTTTGAGCAGTGGACTGACATGGACTTAGAGAGTTTTGAAGGGTTGGCAAAAGGTATGGGGGAGCTGTTCCGGCAGACTTGGCTTAACTATGGGGATGCTGGTCCTGTCTTGACTGACAAGGAGCTCGAGCAAAAGGAGGCCTTCCGGATAATGCTGGAACCTCAGCTCAGCAAACTAAGAGGGAAAGGCAATTCCCGCGCCCTTGCCGCTGCCTTAAGGGAGCTATTGAGCACAATTGAGTCGAACCAGAATTAGATTGCAAGGAGTTCCTGATGTATTCCGATACTCAAATATCTGCAAAATCCGATAAGCCTGTGCGACATATTCTGGCACTGTCAGGGGGTAAAGATAGCTCTGCTCTAGCTGTTTACATGTTGGGCAAGATTCCGGATGTCGAATATGTTTTCTGTGACACAGAAAAGGAGCTTGATGAGACGTATGAGTACTTGGTTAAACTAGAAACTTTTCTCGGCAAAAAGATTCATTTTCTTAAATACTCATCGGGATATGGGTTCGACGAGATCCTTCAAATCAAGAAAGGTTTCCTGCCATCTCCAAAGTCTCGCTGGTGTACAGAGTATCTAAAACTGAAGCCTTACGAAGATTTCATAGGCAACGATCCTGTAATCAGCTATGTCGGCATACGAGCAGATGAACCTCACCGTACAGGCTACATTTCAACAAAACCCAATATGAAAACAGTCTTACCCTTTGTTGAAAATAATATACGTCTTGAAGATGTGGAAAGGATTCTTAATGAGTCAGGGCTGGGGGTGCCTCGTTATTATGAGTGGCGGTCCCGGTCAGGATGTTATTTTTGCTTCTATCAGCAAAAGCGTGAATGGGTAGGATTGCTTCAAAATCACCCTGAACTTTTTGAAGAAGCAAAAAAATACGAAAAATACGATCCAGAAACAGGTGAACGGTATACCTGGAATCAGGGTGAGACCCTTGATGAGCTGGCCCAACGCGCAGAGGCAATTATGGAAGAGCACGCAAAAAGGAAAGAGCGTGAGACGAATGCTTTTAAGGGACATCAGAAACTGAAAGATATTTGGGGCTATGACTCCGACGATGGCGAGTCTCTCTCTTGCAACATCTGTCATCTTTAGGATTTTTTTCAATGATTTACTGGGACCATAATTCGACAACACCATGCGCCCCGGAAGTCGTGGAGGCGATGCAGCGTTACTGGAATGAAGAATATGGTAATCCCTCCAGCGGACACCTGATGGGGCGACGGGCCGAGTTGGCGGTCAGAACAGCCAGGGAGCAGGTTGCCGCTTTGGCCAATGCGCTCCCTGCCGAAATGATTTTTACCTCGGGAGCTACCGAGAGCAACAATCTGCTGTTTCTGGGCGTGCTACTGACGCCCCGCTCCGACCGAAAACGGATCGCGGTATCGACCATTGAACACAAGTCGGTCCTTGAGCCCGCCCACCTACTGGAAAAACATGGATTTGAGGTTGTTGAGCTGCCCGTAGACCAGACTGGTGTAACCAATTTGGATGCTGCTAGAAAGCTCATCACCCCGGAGACTTTGCTGGTTTCAGTGCAGGCTGCCAACAATGAACTGGGGACGCTGCAGCCTGTAGCTGAGCTGGCTGATCTAGCCCACGAGAACGGGGCCTATTTCCACACTGACGCTGCCCAAGTGCTTGGCAAGGTGCCATTCGATGTACAGGTGGTCAATTGTGATTTTGCCTCATTTAGCGCCCACAAAATGTACGGCCCCAAGGGGGTGGGGGCGCTTTTTGTCCGAGGAGGTGCCCGGAAATGGCCTTGGGCACGACCGTTTCGTGGAGGGGGGCAGGAGCATGGTTTGCGCCCTGGGACAAATAACGTTCCAGGTATAGTTGGCTTCGGTAAAGCTTGCTCCATTTGCCAAGGGTATGTTCAAAAGAATGGCTCAGCGGAAATCGTTCGACTCGAAAAAGAGTTATTAGAGCGGATAGCAAGAGCATTTCCAGAAAGCATAGTTCACTCGCTGACCACTCCTAGATTGCCAGGGGTCTTTTCAATCGCTTTTCCAAAAGTTCCTGCCGATCTGCTCATCGACAATCTACAGACACTCGCTGTTTCTGAGGGTTCGGCTTGCTCCAATCATGCAATCACGGTATCTCACGTGCTTGAGAAAATTGGATGTGATCGTGAAACAGCGAAAGGGACGATTCGAGTCTCTTTGGGGCGACATACAACCCAAAACGACATCCATGAGGCCATAGAGATGCTAAGGCGATCAGTAGTTGAAATTAAAAGTATTCTCCGACAACCATGAGGAGGGGCTGATGATGCTGATGGAGGTCAAACGGGAAATTCGTGCATTAGGTTGGAAAGGAAATGCTTTTAAACCGCATAAGTTGATTGCACTGCTGACTGCGATTGAATCTCTGAAAAAGAACAACTTTTCAGACGGAAGAATTTATTTCGATTCATTCTTCAAAGAGACTTTTTCGGATTTATTTAATCAGTTTTCAACTGATACCAGCAGTAGTTGCAGGGCTCACACTCCGTTTTTCCATTTACACACTTCTACGTTTTGGTCGTTGGTGTCTTTGGATGGAAAGGCACCAGAACTTGAGGCAACAGAAACAGTTGGAGGTCCTGGAGCGTTATGTGATTTAGTGGACCATGCATTAATTTTAGACCCCCTACTGAGCTTGCTAAAGGATGAATCAACGCGGGGGGAACTTGTTCAGCTTATTATTAATTGTCTACAAGAGGGTAGTAACAGGAGCGGTCACCGCGCCCAGTCATTTGAAAGATTGCTTGATGGGCAGAGTGAAGCTTCCTTAAATCCCTTTGTGAGTTATCTTAATTCACTTCAACGCTCGGGCGGAAGCAATGAAAACGCATTGGCAGAATCGCAGGTATGCAATGCGCAGTTTGCCACCATCCACGTAAAGCATCCGCTGGCGGACATCATTTATAAAGAAATGAGGGATCCGGGAGGCCAACATGTACTTTTGACGGGACATGCGGGAGACGGGAAATCTACCCTCGCCATGGAGGTATATAAGCTTTTTCGGGACTGGGATCGTGACCGTCCCCTGGATGTGCCGCCGCAACCTCGGGAAGATACGGGGGATGTATCTATCATAAAAGACCTGAGTGAACGTGATCGTAACGAGGATCCAAGCCTGCTGGACGAGTTGTCGAAACGGGAGCGCCGTTTTCTTTTGGTCTCCAACACTGGAACCTTGCTGGATCTGGCCAAGCGGCATTCGGCATATTTCGGCGAAAAAGATGTTGAAGTGGAAAGCCGCGTCTTAAAGGCTATCAGCAGCGAGAGCGGGGAATCGACCCTGTCTCTGGGCGGCATCAAATTCCGGGTATTCAACCTGGCCCGCATGGATAATATGGCGCTGGCCCGCCGGGTTTTTGAAAAGATGCTGGCTCCGGAACGCTGGACGACCTGCCAAACTCTGGATTGCCGGGAAACCTGTCCCATTTTCATCAACGTCAACCTCCTGCAATCCAATCAGGAACGGGCAACCGAACGGATCTTTCTGGCTTATCGGCGCATGTATGAATATGGAACGCGCCTGACCATGCGGCAGTTTACGGAGCACCTTGCATATCTCATCACCTCCGGGCTGGATCAACAGGACATCCGGGAGGTTCAGACACAGAATCCACCTCCGCTGATTTCCGAATATCTCTTTTTCAACCGCTTTTTTGGCGACAACGGCCGCCAACCGGATGGTTCAGCCTTCGAAATGAAGGCAGTGCAGGAGATCGAAAAACAGAAATTCGGGGAACGTCCCTGCCCAGGATGGGAGCACAAACTGTGGCTGCGCAACTGTGACGAGCCAGTGACGCTCGGTGTGGATTCGCTGAATACGGAGTTTGAAAAGCTGCGCCGTCATGGGGCTCATGAGTCGCAGTTTATCGGAATGTCATCGGATCTGGCCCGGGAACAGGTTCGCCGCATGCTCTATTTTCTGGCGGACTTTCCCGAAGGGAAGCAGGGATATTTGGGGCAGTACCTTAACTCTCCGACGATTCTGGACTGGATCAGATGGCAACACGGTGGAGTTCAGCTTAATGGGCAAGAAAAAGAGACGCTCGAACGCAAGATATACCATGTCCTTCAAGAGCACTTTACCGGGGTGCGGCTCCCCGAAGGATCGACGCAGAATGACCGGCGGCGGCTTTATATAACTTTGAGCCGCCGCCGGAGCGAAGTGCGGCAGAGCGCCCAGGTTGTTTTGGCCGAAGTCGACTGGGGAGACTCGACAACATTAAGGCTAATCAACAGCGTCAGTGCATCGGGTGAATTGCGTCGAGATCTCATTTTATGCGGAAAGGAAAATAGTCGTATTGACGGACTGAAGTTGCCGTTGAAGGTACCGTTTCTGGATTATGTCATGATGCGCCATTTCGGTGAACTGGGCGAGGTGCTTGAAGCTTCCTATCTTGAGCGGCTCGATTGCTTCAAGGCGCAGGTTCAACAAAAGGCCTCCGCTCATGACGACGAACGGATCATGCTAGTGCGGCTGAAAACGGATCACACCTTTCGCAGACAGCGTTTTGCCGTAAATGGCAACAATCTGGAGGTAACCGATGACCTTTAACTATTTTCCCTACACTCCAGATGATGTGAAAGCGATGCAGAATCCGGCGATTCAGCTCTATGGCAACCGCCTGTTTTCCGACCAAACCATCAGTGAACTGCTGAGCGAATTCCTGCTTGTTGTCTTTTCGCCCAAACGGACAGGACACTCGGTTTTTGAAACGGCCTTGCCGAGCCGGGAACTGCTTTTTGCTTGGAATAACGCACGACTTGAATATGCGCCGAAGGCGCGTCTGAACCTGAAACTCTTCTCCTTTTTGGGGGCATCCCGGCTGGAGTCTCGCCACCAAACACACCGGGTCCACCATGAGCAGTTGATCCAAAAACTGCACGGTCAAATTCAGGTCGATGACCCCGAGTGTAAAAAGGATATTATCCGCACTATCGAAAATCTATTTCTCGGGTTTCAGGGCGCAGGCAGCGGTAGGACATGGTGTGCCCAGAGCTTTCTTCCGATTTCTCACTCGTTTCTGGCAGGGGAAACGATTTGGAATGAAAGTGCGGCTGAGAGAGAGAATCCAGACAGCTGGGATGATATTTTTGAAAACAAAAGCAAATACTTAACAATGAATCAGCACCGTTTCTTATCGCGAGGCGGTGAGCTGCTTTATTTGCAGGTCTGCAATGCGCTGAGGCAACCTCACGACCGAATCACCGCATGGTGCCGGGATGGGGTTTTCGGATTGACGAAAGACGAACAGGATCCGGAGTGGCTGCACACTCAGCTGAACGAATCGTTGCAGAATCTGATGAGCTTCTGTCCACCCACCTTGACGGAACTTGCGGAATTCATTGACTCCCGTTTGGATCCAATCACCCCGGAAAGCACTGATGGGACCGAGTCGGATCGTCGTTTTGTCTCCGCCGGTTGGTGCAATGCAGAAAGCTGGATGGAAGGCTATCTGTTTGCTGTTGATCTGCTTCGTCTCATGCAGAGCAATCTGGATGTGGTGGAGCGGATTTATATGCTGGAGACCGCTTGTTCCATGCAGGTTCTCCGCACGCTGGCAATGCAGAGCATGCGACTCATGAGCGGTGCGGAACCCTGTAGCGGGCCGGACTATCGGCTGGCCGTATCGGCTCCGGAAGAGAATCGTCCGGTTATCCGTCGTCTTTCCCAGCAATCAGTCAAAGCGATTGAAAAGATGATTTTTCAATCGTTGAGGTCGGACACGGTTGAGCTGCCGGAGGATGAGAGTGAACGGAATAAAAAACTTAAACAGGCGGACCGATCCTACGGCAGCAAGCTGTTCGTGGGCCTCTCCAAACGCCTCGGTTTCGTTGTTCCCAAAAGGGGGGCCGGTGCGCGGTTTGTTTTGAATGAACAACTGCTGCGCCTGCTGGTCGTGACCACGGTTCCGGTGGGAGGTCGACTTACGTTCGACACATTCAAGGAGCTGCTGGAGCGTCGGCATGGGTTAGTCTTTGATGCCAAAGGACTTGATCGGGCCAGCGAGCGACTTTGCGGTAAGGGAATCTATTTACCGGCAGACACGGACCAGTGGCTTCAGGAAATGCTGGAGGCCGCCGGGTTCCTAATCCATCTATCTGATTCCTGTGCGCTGATCCACAATCCGGCGGATGACAGAGGGGACGTCCTATGAGTTATTTTGCTAATACAGTACGAAACCATCTGAAAAACCGGATCGAACGTTTTCAGGCAGATCCGGCGGATGGCCGCAAGATGATATTTATGATTCCGGCTATGCAGGAACCGACCCTTCTGGCCATTGCCGAGGCGGTAACAGCCGTTTGCCTGAAAGACCCAAAAATCAGTCTGGTTCTGAAAATCGCCTCCGCACTGACGGCAGATTGGAGTGACGCAGGAGTCGCCCAGGCCCGCAGCAATGGATGGCTGAGCGAAGGCCGGGATCTGACATATACCCGCAGTATCGTGAATACGGATACCAACCGTCTGCTGGTTATTGTTCTTTGCGGTTCCGATCAGGTGACGGACTCTGCGGGTTTGGCGGATTTCCACACCTGCGATCCCGACATGGTCTGGAATGAGGATATGCGGGGAAGTTTCAGTTCGTGGATAGAAGAGAAACTGAAAAGCATTGGAATGCATGACTACCGCCCGGATAATCTCACGACCATCGATAGGGTCATCAAGCCGCTGTTTACCAGCGGAACCGGGGATCTGTTGCAGCTCAGCGATTGGCTGGAAAAAATGGATCTCAGCCTCGCGGCCGACGTGACGGATGTTCCCCGATTGATGCTTGCAAATCTCCAGGCGTTCGGCCTGCCGGTTCTTTCCCGCTTTCCGTTCCATCAAAAGAGAAAGCAGCTAGGACCATACATTCATAAAGCGGTGGAGTTCTTCAATTACACGCTCTTCCTCGAGGCCCGTCAACGGGACAAGGCGCTCAAGGCTATTGATAGTTTACAAAAAGCGATGACAGAAGGAAATGATCCGGGCATTCCCTTTGACGATGAAGAGGTTTGCGGCCCCTATGCTTCCGGGCAAGAGCTGCTAGTCGGGCTGAGGGACTTTATTGAAAACGATGGGCAATGTGAACGCGACAAGTTAAGACAGTGCGACTTTGTGGTTATCTGGGACGATATTTTAAAATTCAAGGACAGGGCTCAAAAGGAAAAGAGGGAAAGTACCAGAAAGTTGGCCGGAAGCCCCGTCGAAGTTCTCCTGAATGCCGTCTGGATGACGCTCCGAGAATTTTATATCGAGCATAAAGACAAGGCCGAGATCTCTATTCAATCCATCGAAATTTCTCCCGTGCTGTTTAAACACGATGTGGATGGTGCCGGAGTAGAGAACAATATGGATGATGGGCTTGGGGATGCGGCGGAAAATGCGGAATATGCCCGGCGTTACCTCACCCATCTGATCGGCGGAATCGATGAGTTGTTGACGAAACATATCAATATCAGCAATGCCGATGGAAGCGAGATTACCATATTCAGCGATCTACTCTCTCCGGAGATCAACTGTCGGTATGCAAAAACCGCCGAGCCGGTTCTGGAGTTTGCGGTCGTCATTTCCTCGGAGCATAAACCGTTAAAGCGGAAATATGGCTGGCGGCTTCCTGAACACCATATGTATCGACTGTCGATTGACCTGCTTCGCCGCGCCAGGCTGTCTATTGCCAGTCTGCAGGAAATTCACAAACTTCCTGTCTATCATATTTCCTATTTCGAGGAACTGCTGCAGGCCACGGCCGACGAAGAGGTTCGGCGCGTACTCTTGCACGCAATCCGGGATGAACGGGAGTCCAACGGAGCGCTGACCAACCTGCTAAGCGGAGAGTGGAGCAAGGTCGATGATCCCTTGTCGCCCAAACTCAAACTGCTGGCAGAGAAGTATGACCGGTTTGTAACCGCAGCATCCTCAAACGGCCTTTTTTCAACCATCTTCAGCGCCAAGCCGGAATGGCCGGATCTTCGCAAGGCCTACGCGGAATCTTTTGAGGTGGCGCTTGCGCTGTCCGACATTTCCGCGTCCTCCCTCATCGGGATGCTTACCCGGGCGTTTTTGGTTGTGGAGCCGCGTTCCCTGAACCTTGACGATACCTGGCATGCGGATGTTCACGAGCGCTCCGGCGTGGCAACCATTCTTCATCCTTCCGTCGTGGAAATGCTGGAGGCACAGGTTGTCTATCTGACCAGGTGCTTTAACTTTGCGGTGAATAAGGAGTTGTCCAAAACCCCGAGCCGGGATGGTTTCAAGGCCCATATTTGGAGAACGTATGTTGACCTCTCGAGCATTCAGTCTCCCCTGACGGGACTGCTAAGCGATGAAAGCAAAAACCTGTGTGCCGATGTCAGGGGCAACGAGCTGATCCATCGCATCGGATCCTCTTCAACGATAGATGCGCCGCTCTCGACGCGGTTGCTAGTTCGTTATAACGAGGGCACCGAAGATGACAGCAATCTAAATGATGCCGAGATGTTCCGTGAAACAAGCGAATCAAAACTCCTCCTGCGGCTCATGCAGGACTATTTCGATCTTCACCCCCATGCGCGAGATGGATTAAGTATTGCGGTTTTCAGGAATAAAGATGTTCAGCCGGTGGTCGCAGCGGTACATGCTTATCTGAAGGTTTTGGCAACGAAACCGACTAAACAGAAGCCAAATAAGCGCTATGTGCTGAACGAGGAACGAAGAATACCCTACGCCATCAGTGTGACCGTGTTTACGGAATCCAATGATGAATCCGACATTTCCAACTGGGTGCAGCAGTGGAAGGAGCGTTGGGAGGCTGCTGAAACCGAAACAAAATATGAGCTGTACCGGAACTGCCGTTTTTCTGTGGCTCACCGTATCGTTGAAAAAAACGGTCTCGGTGCATTCCAGAAGCTGATAAAAGAGCAGTTTGAGGCGGATATTGCCGTTTTTTACGATTTCATTGGCGCTGGTACCGGTGTGAATGAGTTTGAGAGAGTCGAACCCTTCGATATCACCAGCCGCGATCTTAAATTCCCCATCCTTGAAAAGGCCTGCTGCACTGTCAGTAACCCGGCCGATAAATACAAACGGAAACGGGTTGTGAGCAACCGGCAGTTTGCACTCGGAGCCTATCACGCCACTCTGCTGCATGGTCTGAAGACCGGAACACAGCAGACCGGCACTGTCGTCGTTGGCTCCGGAGATTTTTCGCCGTGGAGAGCGCTAATTGACTGCCTCCATGACAAAGCCGAGTGGATTATTTGCATTGATCCCAATATGGATGAACGCCTCATCAGAACGCCCAAACTCGAAAAGAACAAAGAGCGGGAAATAATTGGCTTTGGTTCAGGAGTCGGTAGCCACGGCGAAGACAATTACACTATTTCGACCGAGCAGTTTTCTTTCGCTGATATTCACTTCCGGCTGCAGGCTGCCATTCAGCAGCTATACGCAGCGGAAGCGGGCTGGTCTTTGGACGATTGCAAAGCTGTTGCCAAAGGAGTACTTCATGTTGCCCCCGAGCTTTCCGGTCTATCTTTGGTAAGGGCAACTGGAGCTGCAGATCAATACATCCGTGATTTCATGGCATATTCCTTGACCAGGAAACTGCTACGAGGGTCCGAAGACCTTCTTTGTGAATCATTGATTTCACTCGATGCCTACCGGCACTGGTTTGATCTTGCAGATAATTTACGTCGCCCAGATCTAATGTGGATGCAGGTTTGGCTGCGGGAGGATGGCCGCCTCCACGTGAAACTGCATCTGATCGAATGCAAGATGGGACAACAGTCGCCCGAGCACATTCTTAAGGCCAAGTCGCAAATTGACAACGGCCTGTCAGTATTGGGTTCCGCCTTTAAAAGTTCGACGGAAAGGCCAGGAGGAGCGGGCTCCATCGAAGATCGTCCCGACCGCCGCTACTGGTGGATGCAGCTCCATCGTCTGATTGCTAGCAAAACGGAAGTCTCGAAAATCAAGTATTCGGATGTCCTGTCGGCACTCGAACGTTTGGCGGAAGGAGATTTTTTAGTAACTTGGGATGCCTCAGTATTCGCCTTCTGGATCGATCAGGATCCAGAAATTAAACGCGCCGGATATTGGAGCGTTGGTGGAGATCTCGATGTGGTCGCCAATGTCTACACTGTTGGGGGAGGATTTGTACGCCAATTGATGACTGACTCCTCAGAGTATCCTGTCGACTGGACAGCCATCAATGCGCAGAAGGCTGCGGTCGTTGAACAGGATGATGAGTTTATTCCCGAGGATACAGAGGATGATTGCACGCCTTGGGTAGATGACGAGGATGAAAACGAGGATGAGTCCTCCGAAGATGAGGTTTTTGAACCAGCCGGTCAGCCGCTGGCTGCTGAGCTGATCAAAGATTCAACACTACCATCCGAACCCGAGATGGAGACAAAGGCAGCTTCGGAGCCATCAGGCACAATGCCGCAAGAAACCGGCTCTGAAAGCGTTGTGGCGGTAACACCCGTCGTGAAAAAAGAAGTGTCTTCCGGGAGAATCCTGCTTGGTGAGACAGTTCCCAATGGCCAGCCAGTTTATTGGGAATTCGATCATCCCACGCTTGAGAACCGCCACATGCTGATCTTTGGTTCTTCGGGGCAGGGTAAAACCTATGCCATCCAGGGAATGCTCTGCGAAATGAGCAAGTTTAAGCAGAACAGCCTGATCATCGATTATACATACGGATTCTTGCCGAACCATCTGGAGGAAGTTACCAATGAGGTTTTGAAGCCAGCGCAGCATGTGGTTCGTAACGAACCGCTCCCGATCAATCCGTTCCTCCCGCAGGTGTCAGACAATGGTGGCATCGTAATCAGCGAGAATTCGAATGCCGTCGCGAAACGAATCGCCGGTTTATTTGACTCGGTGTATGCCATCGGTAATCAGCAGTACAGTGTATTGCATCGGGCAATCATGGATGGAGTGGATGCCTTGGGTTGCGGAATGAACCTAGACCATATGCTCGAGGCCATCGAATCAATGGCGGAGGACAAAAAATTCAAGGCCTCAGCTCAATCTCTGCACAGCAAACTTCGGCCGTTTGTGCTGGACCGTCCGTTTTCCTCGGGCAATGTCAGCTTTGATTGGGATCACCTTTTTTTGAAGCAGGATCCGCTATGTAATATTTTCCAATTGGCAGGGATGGACATGTATTCGGCACGTCTGATCACCGAATTTATCCTCTGGGATCTGTACGGTCATCTGCAGTCAAAGGGGAAGAAAACAGACCCGAAAGTCATCGTGCTAGATGAAGTCCAGAACCTTGACCATCAGGAAGGAAGCCCTCTTTCAAAGTATCTCCGGGAGGGCAGAAAATTCGGACTTTCGTTGATTCTTGCCACCCAGACCATGAGCAATATGAAAAAGGATGAGCGGGACCGTATGTTCATGGCGGAGCATAAGCTCTTCTTTAAACCTGCAGATACTGAATTGAAGGCCTTTGCGGAATTGGCCGCGATGACAACGCGCCAGAGAGTGGATGACTGGATTCGTAAACTGTCAACGCTCTCAAAAGGTGAATGCTATTCCATCGGAAAAACACTTGACCAGAACGGAGAAAAGTTGATTTCGCGGGCCTTGAAAATTCGTATTGCGTCTATGGAGGAGCGTAGTTTCGATGAGTAAACCTTCACGCCTTCCTCGAAATTTCCATAAATCTTTCAAGCCGGAGCGTCAGTACATCAATGCATTGCTCCGTTATGCGGCATCTGGAAAGTCAGGGGATTATCAGGAAATCGCCTCGGAGACCGGCATTCCTATGGGGGTGTCGAGTGGCAAGGTTCCCGCTATTATCGATTATTGTCGGGGGATGGGGCTCATTCGACTACCTGGTTCCAGTCGCACATCTATTAAAAAGCCAGATCTCACAGCCTTTGGCCGCATTGTGCTACTAGAAGACCCATTTTTAAAACTGAATATTACACAGTGGGTAGCCCATCTAAATCTATGCAGCCCTTTATTCGGTGCTGAAGTCTGGTATCAAACCTTCTTCCCTGGCAAGCAAGCACTCGGAATGGCATTTGAGCGATCTCAATTGGAGACTTACCTCCACTCTGCCCTCAAGATAGACAAGTCCGGGATAATCGGGCCATTGGTTGGCACCTACGAGGATGATGCTGCGTTTCGAACTTGTGGAGCTTTGTCGGAGAAAAGTGGTGTTATTACTCGAAAATCTGCCCCGGTGAGTGACGAATTCGGTTTTGGATATGGTGCATGGTTGTTGCAGCTTGTACATGACAATTTCCCTAAGAACGGCCAAATTTCTGTTGTAGAGCTTGATTCGGTTGCTGGCTGGCGAACCATTCCAGGCTGGGACATAGATGCTCTCCAGCGAGTGCTCCAGCTGGTCGAAAGAAAAGGATTGTTTACCGTTGACCGTCATATGGAGCCTTGGCTTTTGCATCCAAGGATGGATCTAGAAGCAGCATGGAAACTAATTTTTTGTGATTTGATCTAAAAGGAGATGGCCCATGTCAAAGTTGCTTGGCGACATTGTTCGTTTTCGCGGAGATAAGCTTTTCAATGGTGCCGTTAACATTGATTGGCTAGAAACCGACGAAGCTAAGGCTTTGGCTGCGTCATCTGCCTTTGTATTTCACGGCCCTGCTTACCATGGTGTTTCTCAAACAGATATAGGCACTTCTCATGGCCATCGGTTGCAGGACACGGCAAGCTTTGTAAAAGCCATATTTCATCGCTGTTATGGGTTGGATGAGCAGCCTTTTACACTCGCCATAGCCGGTTATGGTACTGGAAAATCACATCTTGGTCTGACCCTTGGCAGGCTTCTTGGTAATCCAACTGGAATTGAAGCTGATGCTATTCTGTCAGGAATCGAATCTGCGGACCGTGAGATTGCGGCTGATCTCAAGACCTTGATTGCCGAAGTTAGTCAGCCATGTTTGGTGGTAGCCTTAAATGGCATGCAAAGTTTCGATTTGGCCTCTGAGGTTTCCAGGCAAATTATGAACCAAGTCAAGAGTCACGACTTGGATACCCGCCCACTCGATGATTTGCGCCCACGGTTTGCTCAAGCATCAAGCTTGATTCAAATGGCTGCTGGCAATAAAGATGTTGTTGATGAGTTGCTAGTCGCATGTGATGCTGAAAACATCGATGATGTTTTACAAAAATTAAAGCAGCAAGACGACATAACTTACAGCAAGGTCTATAAAATACTAGCGTCCAGAAATATCAGAATTTCCGCATTGGGCGGAGAATCTGTGAGGGATGTTATAGACGTTGCATCCCGCGAGTATTGTGGAGTTGGAAAACCATTTAAGTGCATATCTATACTTTTTGACGAATTTGGTAGATATACCGAGTTTGCTACTGTCAAAAGTCATGTTGCCGGAAGTGGTGTCCTGCAAGACATGTTCGAGGCAATCCAAAACAATACAAGCAAGGTATGTTTTGTAGGGTTTATCCAGTTTGAGTTAAACGCATACATACAGCGTGTCGCTCCAGAGCATCGAAATGAGATATTGCGTTATGTCACAAGATATCAAACTGCTAGCAAAGTATACTTGTCAATAAATTTAGAAACATTAATTGCAAGCCTTATAGAAAAAAATGATACGAATTACATAACGGGGTTGCTTGACAACGATACTGCAAGAAAAGAATCCGAATTCATTATTGATAATATTTCTAGGTGGTTTCCAGTTTCCCAAAATCATAGAATCTGGAAGGATCTGACTCAATTTCACAGTGTTATCCGTAAAGGTTGCTGGCCCCTTTCACCCTATACTGTCTGGCTTCTTTTCCATTTTGCAGCAGCGGGAAAGCATCTTCAGGAACGGTCGGTTCTTGCTTTGCTTGGGGATGCGTTTGATCGGTACAGGGATCGAGCCGTTGAGAATGGGAAGGTTGGGCTTCTGGCTCCTGCGGATTTTTGGTCGGAAGCGCTTCAACACGAGCTTATAACTTCTGAAGAGGGCGGACAACAAGGTGCTATTACACATTCCTACTCCTCGGTAATAGCACGCCATGGGGCACAATTATCATCTGATCTTTTAAAATTACTAAAATCAGTGGTGCTTGCCTCGAAACTTGGAATGAAATCTATCAGCCAAGAAGAGGCGATAACGGCGCTCTCTGAACTGTCAGGACTTCATTCTAGGACTGCCCATGACGGACTTAAGCTCTTACGTGAAGAATTCAACATTATTGAATGGGACGAGGCTTTTAAGCAGTTTGATATTCTAGGAGATGCTGTACCTCGAACTCAGTTTCTCGCTTATGTTCGCCAACGCGTTGCAAGTACGTTTGATGAAACAGGTAAGGCTTCATTATTTTCAAAAAAAGCTGGAGACTGGTGTGATCTTCTAAGTGATCTTGAGTGTGATTTTGCCGAAGAAAATAAAATTACTACCAAAGAATGGCGCTACCAAGCCATTACATCAAATCTTGACGTCCTCCCAATACACGTGAAATTGGCCTCAGACCGCTGGATCAATGCAGCAAGTATTGACGAGCCGAGAGGGACAGTAATTTATTGCTATGTAGAACCTAGCAGAGATATCAACGTTGTTGAACGTGATGCATCAATCCTTCTTAGAACAATAGCAAAAGATTTCGGAATTGTTGCTCAGCCAGTATTGATTGTAATGCTTTCTGATGATGACGGGAAATTAGGGCAATCATTGGCGGAGCTATCAATTTTGGAAGACTCTCTCAGTGCCCAAGACGTTGCAAAGTTTGGCAACCTTATTCCAGCGCATAAACAAAAAATGCGTTCAGACATTAAATCCCGCGTAGAAGGAATGATTAAACAGCGCCGATATGTAACAGCCTTTAAAGAACCCATGGAATCGACACGACTCGGGCGTGTCGGATCTGATATCTTTGCAAAAATATACAAAAATCCAATCACATTTCCTTTTGATGGATTCACCACGATAAGGGGGAACGCAGCTACAACCTGCCAAATTCTTACCGCAGAGCTTTTGCAGGGGCGGCTTGACTGGAATTCTATCATGGCAAAACCAGCAAAGGATCAGAACCGTGCAGCTTCTGTTCTTCGCGAGTCGTGGGGCGTTTTTGCGAAAAATGGCTCTGTCCGCACACGTCCAGAGCATCCGGTACTTAGGGGGCTTACGGAAAAATGGGATGAGCAACTTGCTAATGGCGAGAAAAGGATCCTATTGCAGGATGCAATAAAACGACTTTGTGCGCCACCATATGGGGCAAATATCGCTTCTGCTGGGCTATTTCTAGGAGTTTTTGTAGCCCCGCGAAGTGAAAAGCTCTCTATCGTTAAATCTGGAAGGTCTGTATCCATTACTGAATGGATGCAAGAAGGAGTTTTTAGGGGAAATTTCATCGATGTCAGTAGCTTGCATGATGTTGAACTGATGTTTTCCGGGGACTCTTCTTCCGAATGGGAAAACCTTCTTGACGAGTGGGAACAGGCTGAAACCTATTGTGCGCGGAGAGATTGGTACATCAAAGCGGAAGAATTAAAAAGAAGGCTACCGCTGCCGCCCTCCCAGGCTTATCGAGAATTACATCTCGAGGAGCTAGGGAAAACGGCCTTTATTGAATTGAAAAAAAATGAAGAAATACAGGAATCCGCTATCAGTAAAATCGATAATGGACTCGAACGTTCTGACGTTGCCTTGCTTTCTTGGGGAACGGCTGATCTTGTTGACTTGATAGCCCGCATGACTTCAAAAAAACCATTATGGTCAGATCATGAGATAGAGAAAATCAAACCAATTGCTGAACGTTCTAGGCAAACATTGATTCATATCTTTCCAGATTGGCTCAAAAGGCAATCCCCAAAGGATGGTACACCTGATGCTGTTGGTGAATTTAAGCACAAGATGATTCATAAGGTGGGTGGAAGTTTTCAAAAATTGAAATTGGACGAATTGCAAGATGAGATTGTTAAATATACCAATACCGCTATTCGAAAAGTTGAGTTAATTGCTTCTGCGCACCAAATGGTGAGGGAAATTGGCCTATGGCTCACAACTAATGCTCAAGCTACAAGCTTTGTTCGGATAGCTGAGCTACGTGCACTTCAGAAAGTCGGTACCGAATATACTAATAAGCTTCGAAGCATTTCTACGCATATCGAAATGCCAGAGATCATCGAGTTGCGCCTGCAACTGTCAAATAGACTTGAAGAAATAAAAGCAGCTCTGAATGGAGCCAAAAACCGTGCTTCAAAACTATGGCAAACAAGGCTCAATACGATTAATGACGCAGAAGATCTGCAGAATGAAGTCGATGAGTTATTTTCTGTTTTTGAGGGCTGCAGAGAGGATCTTGATGATTTGCAATTGATGCGTAGATGTTTGCGTATCTATTTACAAGTTTATCAACAGTTAAACAATGATCGGCTTACCTGGAACGAGTTTGATTCACTGGCAAACAAACTAAAATCTGAAGTGTTTGATGCAGTTGGTGAAGATGAGCCACCATGGGAACCGTTGGAGACTATAGAAAATTTCAGGAAATTGATAGCCGAAAGCAGAGAAGAGAAAAGTCTTGAGTG